>CATIYU010000364.1 GCA_949739085.1 uncultured Eubacteriales bacterium
CGGGTGGCAGCATACGGCACAATCAAAGCAAGGGGAGTTATTGATGTAATCCGTATGGCAAAATGTGAAACTATGTCAGATGACAGGAGCTCATGGTTTAAGATAGCAGAAAAGATAAAGGCTGAACTAGCGCCGCTTGAAGCGACCGCAAAAAGCGAAAACATTCCAGTCTCAAAAGTTGCTGGGTTTGATGCGTTATCGAAAAAATACCCGGATTTCTTTTATTACTATGACGGACTAATAGATACTAAAGTGTCTCAATCCGTTCACCCGGCAGGCATGGTCATCAGCCCAATCACCCTGGATGACAACTACGGCGTTTTCATAAAGGATGGAGAGACGTGTCTGCTCATGGATATGGAGGAGGCGCACGAAGTCGGCGTTGCTAAGTACGACTTTCTCGCCCTGAAAACGGTCAAAGTCATTCGTGACACCTGCGATTACATCGGGATTCCCTATCCAAGCACCCACATGGTCAACTGGGATGACCAAGAGGTGTGGAAAGATATGTGCTCCAATCTGACGGCAATCTTCCAGTTTGAAAGTTCGTTCGCCGCAGACTGTTTTAAGAAGTTCCAGCCGACCAACATCTTTGATATGTCCCTGGTCACGGCTTGTATCCGTCCATCTGGGACTTCTTATCGTGACCAACTGCTGTCTCGGAAGCAGCACCACAACCCCTCTGAAATCATTGACGAGCTTTTGGCCGACAACCTTGGCTACTTGATTTATCAGGAGGACACCATCAAGTTCCTCCAGCAGATTTGTGGTCTATCCGGCAGTGAAGCTGATAACGTCAGATGAGCCATTGGCCGCAAACAGAGAGACAGGCTGGATGCCGCCCTACCCTCCATCCTTGAAGGGTATTGCTCCAAGTCGTCCAGAGAGCGCAGCGTTGCCGAGAACGAGGCCAAAGAGTTCCTGCAAATCATTGATGACAGCGCTTCGTATCAATTTGGGTAATTGATTTGCTCATTTCTTGTGAACCCTATTGCTCAGGGGTGTTCTACAAAATGTAGAGCTAACGGTATCAGATGAATAAGACCGACCTATGAAGCCTTACAAGGAGATATAGGTTATTTTTAAGGACGAAGCCTCTGACTAAGAGAACCTACGGCCCGGAAGCGGGTAGCAGGCGATACCGTGCCAAGCCGATACTAACCAGCTAATTTCATAATAGGGAGGTGAGAACTATGTATTGGAAGCCAATATTGGGGTATGAAGGATATTACGAAGTAAGCACGACAGGCGAAGTTAGAAGCGTAGACCGAGTGGTTTGTGGGAAAAACGGGCGTTTAAGACAACTCCATGGCAAGAAAATGAGACTTACAAAGAGTAAGGGGAGAGATGGAGACGGCTATTATGTTGTCAACCTCAGAAAAACGGTAAGTCTGATGTAAGAGCAGTCCATGTTCTAGTGGCTACGGCGTTCATTGACAATCCGAACAACTTGCCAACCGTAAATCATATAGACGGTGACAAATCGAATAACTGCGCAAGTAATCTTGAGTGGGCGTCCTATGCCGACAATAACATTCATGCTTTGAGAACTGGTCTTAGGGAACCAAGAGGAACATCGGTAATCCAAAAGGAAATAAACGGAAGAGAGATATCTTGGTTCAGGTCGGTATGCGAGGCATCAAAAGTCACAGGAATTGGACGAAGTTTGATTTCTCACTGCATCAATGGCCGTATAGATTCTGCTGGTGGATTTATATGGGAGAAGGTATCGGAAGGTGTAACGACTATCTCGTAAGAGAGTACGCCAGATGTTGAGCTGCTGGTGGAAGTGCAAGAACGGCGAAACGCCGAAGATATAGTCTGCGCCATTAGAAATAATGGATAAAAGCGATAATCATTCAGTTGCTTACTGCCTACTTGGATATCTGTGCGGGTACTTCCGCCACTACTATCCCATGGAATTCATCACGGCATTTTTGAACAACGCCCAGAACGACGACGATATCTCCAACGGCACTGAACTGATGAAGGTGTACGGCGTTAAGATTGCCAACCCTAAGTGGGGCGTATCCCGTGGCGGTTACTTCTTCGACAGAGAGAATAAGACCGTTTACAAGGGAATGAGTTCCATCAAATATGTGGGCGAGGCCGTCTCCAACGAGCTGTTTGAGCTATCCCAGTCCAAGCAGTATCAATACTTCGTGGAGCTTTTAGCCGATATGGAGGAGCACACCAGCCTCGACTCCAGGCAGTTAGACCTGCTCATCAAGATTGATTTCTTCAAGGAGTTCGGAAACCAGCGTGAACTGTTCCGAATCGTGGAGATGTTCAATATGTTCAAGAAAGGTCAGGCCAAGCAGATTAAAAAGTCCCTTATCGACGGCACTCCTCTGGAACCTATCGTGAAAAAGTATGCGGTGGGGGTGACACGTTCCGGCGGGGAGGCTAAGAGCTATACGCTCCTGGATGTCATGTCCATCTTAAAAGGGGCAGAGGAGGCAGTCAAAAGCCTCCATATGGACGACCTGAACGACATCACGAAGGTACGCAACTTCTACGATGTCATGGGATATATCGGCTACATATCCGGCAAGCCGGAAGACCGGAAAAAGCTATACATCACCGGAGTAAAGCCTTTACATAGAAAGCGTGACGACAAGCTGTTTGGGTACAGCCTGTTCACAAAGTCCATCGGAAGCGGCGTAGAGAGCCGGTTCACAGTCTTTTGCAACGTGTACGACAAGGAACCTGTCCAAAAAGGAGACATCATCTACTGCAAAGGCTGGGCACGGGACGGCGCCTACTTCAAGATGTTGGACTACGAAAAAGTTTATTAAGGAAGGAGCAACCCAATGAAGTGTATCGTTTGTGACCGCTGTAAGACCATCATCGAGAACCCACGGCGGTGCCGGGTCATCACCTGCGCCCGGCCTCTGAAGCCCCGCACGGGGTGTGACAAGGGCAAGGTCCCCTACCGTGGGAACGACCCTCAGCAGAACGACCTGCTCTGGGAGAAGGAAGTCTGCGACAAGTGCCTGGACGAGCTGGAGGCTTTCTTCGAGGTCAACGAGGACGCTGACCCTCATCCCCCTGAGCCGGTAGAACCCAGCCCCGATGGCCCCGCCGACCCGGACAGCCCCGGAGAAAGCGGAGAGGGGGGAGAAAATCCTCCTAGCACCGGCGGCAGTGGCGGAGAGGGCGAGAACCCCGATGGCGCCGGCGCTGGTGGCAGCGAACTGCAGCCCTAAACCGTTGTGGCACAATACCTAATCTGCATATAAAACTATGATTTTATTTTTGGAGGAGGTGTGTAACTTGCAGAATAGCAAGGTGTGTAACCAATGCGGCAGAGAACTTGATTTCTGGGATATCCAAGAGAACTTCACAATACATAGACACATCGGTTACGGTAGTATTCACGATGGTGATGTCATCAACCTTCATCTCTGTTGTGAATGCTTTGACAAAATTGTGGATGGGTGCAAGGTCTCTCCCATCGAGGAGGTGAACATATGACAACAGAAGAGTATAGAGCAATGGAACGTGAAGCTCTGGATAATCTTCAGAGACTTAACACCATCGGTATTATCGGAGACAATATTGCCTTTGTCATGAGCCAGGACGCGTATTTAGCCGCTTTAACCGAGACCGGGACAGTATGCCGGGCAGCTGACTACTCCGAAAGTGGAGAACAGACCGGAATACGTTCGGTCTATCGGGGATATGACATCTTCATCATCAATGAGGAATCTCGTTCTATATTCCGGCCAGCGGTCAAAGGGATTCGGGGTGGAAGCGTTAGCTACGACAAGCTTTCTTTGGGTGACCTAGTTATATCTGAAACAGTAGCGGAAGATCCTCGCATCTTTGCCAAAATGCAGCTTGAGCCTCTTGTTTTCAATGACACTGGGCTGACGGTTCGTCGGCAGTACGATCGTGTTGCAAACGGTCAGGTTATATTTGCAGACCGAATTTCTACTGGGCAGGAACGGGGATGGCGAGAGGGGAGGATGCATGATCCCTTGTTCGATTGGAGCGACTGTACTCAGTATGTCTCATCTCAACCTGACTTTCTTAGCCATCCGATTATGGGAGGGGTTAGTGGAGACGAGTTCGAGCGTCAGCTCAATGAGACAGCAGCTATGATACAGCAATGGAACGAAGGTGCAACGCCTAAAAGGAAGAAAGCTCCCCCTAAAAAGGATTGGAACGAGCGAATTACCCCAGAAGACACCAAGGAGCTTGACGAGTTTCTGAACAGCCTTGCAAGAAAAGGCACGCTGGAATCAGCAACGTAAGTATCAACAACAAACCATGAAGAGCCCGGAGCTGGCAACAGCTTTTGGGCTCTTTCTTATGGACAGTAGAGAGGTAGGACAATGCAAAAAGTTTTCACTATCTTCCTGCTGGCAGTTATGATGTGCGTTTCGGTCTGCGGGTGCAGTGACGCACCTGCCAGCCCAGAACCCACACCAACTGCCTTTAGGGTGGAGGCTGAAGATGCGGAACCCGTTGTGAAAACACTATTGTACATCGGAGATACAAATGTGTTGGAGACCGTTATGCCAACGAAGAAAGCAACGGAAGTCATGTATTACACAGAAGACGAAGTCATTATGCTTGCAAAGGTATTGCAGCGAGAATGTGGCGGTTTGCCAAGTGTCACAGAGCAAGCCTGTGTCGCATGGACAATCTGTAACCGTGTAGACAGTGATGAGTTTGACGGAGATACAGTAACAGAAATTGTGACGGCACGTTATCAGTTTGCTTATTACTACGATACGCCGGTAACTGACGAGCTGTACAACCTTGCATTAGACGTTTTGTCTCGATGGAATGCAGAACGAAATGGCGAAGTGTCAGTCGGTAGGGTGCTACCGAAAGACTACACCTATTTTACAGGGGATGGAGTGCATAATTACTTCCGCAACAGCTATAAAGGCAACTACTCTATATGGGACTACAACCTTCCATCCCCATATGAAAGTTGAGTGAACGTATGGGAAAAGTAATCATTCAGAGCGAATACACCACGAAGAATCCTATCACAATGATTGGCACGGAGGCCGGTATATGCTGGGGCGCGGATACCTCCGATGCAGAAAAGAACTATAGGCGTGGGATTGACTGCCTTAAGAACGAGCACGGCCGGACGTTTGAGTTCCCCGACGTCTACACAGTCCTTGATGGTTATTCTGCCAGGGTAATTCGTGAGTGGTATACGCATATCGGCGGAGCACCCACCCGACTCCAGGCCAGCACAAGGTATATCGACTACGAGCACGGGTTCGGATACTTCACGCCGCCGAGTATTGCAGGGAATGACGAGGCACTTGCGGTTTACGAAGACCTCATGAGCTATATATCCGCATCGCTCCATAAGTTGGACGAACTCGAAATTCCAAGAGAAGATTCTGCGCTTGGTCTGCCGCTGAGTATGGAGACAAAAATGGTGGACAAGCGTAACCTCCGTAACCTGATTGATATGTCTCATCAGCGTATGTGTTCAAGAGCATACCACGAGTATCGCGGCCTGTTTGATGACTATCGCAGAGCGCTCAGAAAGTATTCCGGTGAGTGGAAATACATAGTTGACAACTACCTCATGCCCAAATGCAAGTACATGGGTTTCTGCAAGGAGCGGTATACCTGCGGTCTGATGCCGAGGAGAGGAGAGAGCGCATGAGTTTGATTTTTACAGCACTTGTTGTAGCCGCCATCCTGTACATGATGTGCGGCGGCAACAGTGGGAGCCGACATCGTTTCAGTTAGGAGGGTGCAATGAAAATTATCACTATTTCTGGAAAAGCGCAAAACGGTAAGGATACCACGGCTGGGTTTTTGAAAGAAGCTCTGGAAGCCGACGGATATCGTGTACTCGTCACACATTATGGCGACTTACTGAAACACATATGCCAGAAATTCTTCAGTTGGAATGGCGAAAAAGACGATAGAGGAAGAGCTATTCTCCAACATGTCGGTACCGATGTCATTAGAGCAGAACAACCGGATTTTTGGGTTGGATTCATCAGCAATATCCTTGATTTGTTCCCAGATACATGGGACTACGTTCTTATTCCAGACTGCCGATTCCCCAATGAGGTAAATACGTTAAAGGATGGTGGATTTAACGTAACACATCTGCGAGTAATCCGTGATAACTTTGAAAGTCCGCTCACGCCAGAACAACAAGCACATCCGTCCGAAACAGCGCTGGATAACATGACAGCTGACTATTACATAAGGAACAATGGGTCGCTAACGGATCTACAAGTTGCTGTCATTAAATTTTTACTTGAGTTCAATGATTAAGAAGCTCGGCAGCAAAAACAGATCGGTACATTACGGGGGAAAATTCTACTTTTATTCAGATTGGAGGATGCAAATTGATCGTTTTTTTACAATGCAAAGACTGTAAATATTACGATGTACATCCATCAGAAAGAGAAAAAATACCAGATAATTTTCTCACTTCGTGTTGCAATTGGTGCTACCACGGAATGTCGCCAAATGACTTTTGCAGTTTCGGTGAGCCGTATGAATCTGTAAATGATTGGGCTATTGCGTGTGGGAGAGGATCAATTATCGAAGGAGAAAGTTGACAATAAAAGACTGGTTTTATAAAGGAGGATTTGGTTTTGGTAAAAGAGTTCACAAGAGACTATTTGGTCAATGAATTGGATCTGCCATGGACTGCGATAGAGGATGATATCATCGACAACAGCCGGTGGAGTATCCATCATGAGATCGTCTTCAAAGATACTGATGGAAAGTTCTATCAGACAACCTATAGCGTTGGCGCTACAGAGTGTCAGGAGGAGCGTCCATGGGAATATAAGTCAGTCGTGAAATGTACCGAAGTGGCAAAAAAGCAAGTCATGGTGGAACAGTGGATGCCTGTTGATTCCGAATGAAATAACCGTTTCACAGGAGGCAACATGAGCAAGAGAGCAATTTGTAGTATCATCCGCATTGGATCAATTGCAGCGGCGCTTACGGTGTTACGAGAGATGTACAAAATCGGTGTAGCGGGATACATAATGGTTAGCTTGGCCGTCATTGCGTGGTCAATTGCAGAGTATATCAAAGACAAGAAATAAAAAACGGAGGATTACTAACTTGAACGAGAACAGCGCAACTTCCCCGCTGAAAGCGATCCGGCTTTTCTGCCTGGATTGCTGTGGTGGAAGCAGTAACGATGTCAAATTCTGTACAGCTCCTAAATGTGCCCTATATCCTTTCCGGTTCGGTAAAAATCCTTTCCGCATGAAACGAGAACTCACAGATGAGCAGAGAGCGGCGATAGCGGAACGTCTGAAGAGGGCAAGAGAGCGTTTTGAGCTTGGGGAAAAATGAGGCTTTTCAAATATGAGATGGATCGTCAATTATATCCGGTCACTATTTTGTGCTCACGATTGGGAGTTGATTTTCCGTAACAATGTTGAGACAGATTTGGGTGAAAGGTTTTCACTTAAGGTGTATCGGTGCAAAAAATACGGGTATCACAAAAAATATCGAAGTATCTAATGAAATGAAAGTTCTACCAGGGAAGGAGGTAGATTTCCATAGATAAAGTAACGCAATCCGTGATGTTCAGCAGCGATAAGAACGACTGGGAAACCCCACAAGATTTATTTGATGAATTGAACCGGCAATACCATTTCACTCTTGATGCAGCGGCATCCCACGACAACCATAAAGTAGATAGGTATTTCACAGAAGAAGATGACGGGCTGTCACAAGACTGGGGCGGAGAAACAGTTTTCTGTACCCCGCCGTATGGGAATAAAGAAACTGGACTTTGGACAAAGAAATGTTTTGAAGAAGCGCAGAAACCAGGTACAACCGTAGTACTTCTGATTCCGGCAAGAACGGATAGGGCATCATTTCACGATTTCATCTATAATAAACCTGGTGTCACAGTTAAATTCCTGCGCGGAAGACTCGCATTTGAAATCGGCGGAAAACCGATCCTTGACAAATCTGGTTCAGTTACAAAAGCACCATTCCCAAGCATGTTGATTGAGTTTAAAGGTACATAAAACGAGGCTTTTATCAAGAAGAGAATAATGAAAAGAATGGAGAAGGATCGGAAATATGGCTGAAATTTTGGAGTGTATTGCTGGGACAATCTGGATTGTCCTTGGCATTTATACCTGGTTGAAGATTAGGCGTGTCACCAAGCTGCTAGACGATTCTATAGACAACCTGAACGCGACATTTGAGTCGGATAAAAATCTTCCAGAAACCATCTGAATAAAAGTATAGTTTTAGACCGTTATAAAGATTTGAAAGCGATTTTAATAAGATTGCTAGATATGGAATTAGGTTATATGGACAGGAGAAATAGATAGCATGGAAGGGAACTTCGAGAACAAGATTTTCGAGAATATTTGGAAGGACCGTTATCAAAAAAATGGAGAAACCTACAACGAGAATCTGCGCCGTGTAGCTGATTTTTGTGGCAAGACAGAGGAAGAAAAGGATGATTTTTACGAACTGATGGCCAGCAGAAAATTCTTCCCAGGCGGGCGAACGATGTCTAACAGCGGCATCGGAACGCGGCTTACGCTCAATAACTGCTTCGTGGCTCCAAAAATCATAGATGATCTTGGAAAAATATTTGAGACGGTCCGCCTTGGCGCGTTGACTCACCAGAAAGGCGGTGGAATCGGATATGATTTCAGTGGGCTTCGCCCGGCAGGAACGCCGACCTCAAATGATGCGGTTGCGTCTGGTCCGGTCTCCTTTGCTAACGTGTTCAATGCGCAAACAGCGACGATCCTTCAGGGAAACCGGCGTGGGGCAAATATGGGCGTACTCAATGTCTACCATCCGGACATTGAAGATTTTGTAACGGCGAAGTCACATGAAGCAGGAACATTGAATCACTTCAATCTCTCCGTAATGGTCGATGACAAATTCATGGAGGCGGCGCAGAGTGGTGAGGAAATTACCATGCACTGGCCGGTATATGACGAGTACGGACATATTGAAGAAAATCCCCAAAAGTGGACAGTCACAAAGACCGTCAATGCAGGGGAACTGTGGGATTCTATTATGCGCCATGCTTATGATAATGGCGAGCCCGGTATATTTTTCTACGACAATATGAACAGGGACAATAATCTGTGGTATGAAGAGAGTATTGTGTGCTCAAATCCCTGCGCCGAATACTTAGCCGGAACCGTGTTCGGTGGGGAGCTTGATTCCTCTCAATATGGCGGCGCGTGTAACCTCGGGTCGTTGATGCTGCACCAATTCGTCGAAAATCCATTTACAGAGCGTGCGGAGTTGAACCTGTACAAGCTTGCGGAGGCTGTGCATACCGCAGTCAGGTTTTTGGACAACATCATCGATATCAACACATTCCCCAGCGAGATTTTCAAGAACTACCAGGAGCGTTACCGCACAATTGGGCTGGGATACACCGGGCTTGCAGACGCGCTTATAATGCTTGGCTATCGGTATGATACCCACGAAGCTCGCCAGTTTGTCAGTAAGGTAACGGAGTTTATTGCATACAGCGCATACTCCGCATCGGTAGAATTAGCAAAGGAAAAAGGCGCATTTCCAGGGTTCTGTAGAGAGGCATTTGTTCAATCTGGTTTTCTGGAAAAGCACAGACAGTCATCTGAACTGGACTGGAATCTTCTGATTGGGAACATCCAAACCTATGGGATTCGTAACGCGAAACTATTGTCGGTCGCACCAACCGGAACGATGTCTCTTGTGTATGGTAACAACTGCTCCAGCGGTATCGAACCAGTTTTTTCCCTTACATATGACCGCAAGGTCAAAATGGGCGGGCAGAGCGAAGAGGATACACAGATAGTTACTGTGCAGGATTATGCCTACGGTCTATATCACAAGATGAAAAATGAGGGATTTGATGTAGTTGAGAACCCTCCATTCGTTACTGCGTTGGAGATATCAGTGAGCGACCACATCAAGATGTTGTCAGCTATTGCTTACAATGTGGATATGTCTGTATCAAAAACTATCAACGTGCCGACAGATTATCCTTATGACAAGTGCAAGGACATCTATGTGGAGTGCTGGGGATCCGGTGTCAAGGGATGTACCATCTTCCGTCCAAATGAGATAAGGCAGGGCGTGCTCCTGGCACACGATAGTGACACTGAAAAAAATACAGAAGATGGCGAAGGACTCAAACGTGGCGAAGTGGTATGTTGCGACGATGCCCTCGTAGGAGTCAAGAAGAAGCTAAACACGGGCTGCGGGTCAATGCATCTTATGGCGTGGTATGATCCTGATACACGCAATATCATGGAAGTATTTGTCGGGAGGGGAAGCTCAGGCGGGTGTGAAAAGAATCTTACAGCAATGACCCGGCTGATTTCTGCTGGCCTGAGAGGGGGAATTCCATTTGACTACATCATCGACCAGCTCAATAGCTGTGGCGGGTGTAGCGCCTATCAGGCAAGGCGGGTCTCTCAACATGACACGTCTTCCGGAAGCAGCTGTGCGACCGCCATTGCGTTGGCGCTGACTGAGATGCAAAAGCAGATCAAGGATGGTAGTGCCAAGGATTTAGATCAGACCAGAGTAGGGAGCCTTCAAAAAGAAGCTCCAGATAAATCTACTACAGCGCTATGCCCGGAATGTGGGGCCCCGCTTTCTTTTGAGGGCGGGTGCAATATATGTAAATCCTGCGGATGGAGCAAATGTGGGTGATATATAATGCGGAGGGGCTGTAAAAGCCCTTCCGCTTCTGTTCATATTTCAGGAGGCCAAATGAGTGTCGTTCTAAATCCTAACACAGAATTCGCATCAAAAATGCTCGCCATGATAGAGGCTAACCATGGGTATTGTCCTAATTCCTTAGTCCAAGTACCAGATATGCGGTGTATGTGCCGTGAGTTCCGGGAAATGGAGGAGGGTAAATGCCACTGTGGCCTTTATTTCAAGTACAAAGATCTAAAGGAGGATACATGATGATGGGAAGTCAGAAGAAAACCTTTGAGACAAATTATTTCTATGATGAAGGTGGTAGGTTGAACCGTGTGGTAGATACAGAGGTCATTGACAACTATACGGGATCTGGTGTAGACAGCGGTGAACTGCTTACTTCTGAGACCTGTATCGAAAATGATTTCACTGCAACTTTGGCGGTAATGGCAGTTATTATGTCTGGTATTGGTATCGGAGTTGGCATCGCGCAATTACTGCGAACTAAATAAGCAAAAAGAGAGGAGATGGAAAATGTTAAGGCGACAACGTGTTAAGGAGGTAAAATAATGGCCTTGCCATATTGCTGGGAATGCTTTTCCATTCCAAAAATGTACCCGGCGGACGGTGGAGAAACGAATACAGTCCGCTATGAATATATTTGTCCCATCACGAAAGCCGGATTCTCTCTGTATACAACGCCGGAGGAATTTACCGGATGGAGCATCACTACAAGGATTTTGCGTAAAGCTCTTCCAATATGCGGTCGCTGCACTCAATCGCAACATCAGCTTGACAGTTGGGACAGTGCGTTGTAAAGAACTCTGATTGTCGTGGAATAGTAATTTTGCGAGAACACGGCGCACAGGAACCATAATCTTCAATAGATGGGAAATCCGCCACATATTCACCGCAACCACGCCGATACCCATCATCAATATACATCCACTTAAATTCTATCCCGCAACATCTGCATTTTGTGGTTCCTGAAAATGATTTCAAACTATCACGACCTCGCGTTTAATTCTGCTCAAATTATATCACAGACGAGACAAAAATCAAGGAGGATTTCTATATGCCAGAAACAATTAAGGTCCGCTATCTGAGCGACAAAGTGGGTAAGCTGGAGTACATTGGCGGTAAGTCCGACTGGATTGACCTGCGGTGTGCTGAGGATATGGAGCTGAAGCAAGGCGACTTCAAGCTGATTCCGCTGGGCGTCGCCATGCAGCTCCCCAAGGGCTATGAGGCGCATATGATTCCTCGTAGCTCTACATACAAGAACTTCGGTGTCATCCAGGCCAATCACATGGGGATGTTTGACGAGAGTTACTGCGGAGACAACGACCAGTGGTACTTCCCGGCCATCGCCATGAGGGATACCACTATCCGCGCTGGTGATCGTATCTGCCAGTTCCGCATTATGGAGCACCAGCCACTCCTGAATTTTATTGTGGCGGAGACACTTGGCAACCATGACCGTGGCGGGATTGGCAGTACGGGAGTTTCGTAAAAATTTTGCAGAGTCTCATCTTTTGCGGATGGGGCTCTGCTTTTTATAAGGAATCTCATCAATTAATAGCGGAACAGCAATCAGATCAGATTTTCAGATATCATATAATTCTATTGGCAATCATATTTTTTATCGAGGTGATTTAGTGGAAAATTCAGAAATTATTGTTACAGAGCAACGTTCTACATCGGAAGGCATTAGAAGAATTATCCAAGATGCGGTTGCCTCATGGATAGTGAAGAAAATATTTGGAAAGGAGCCATAACTCTTGAGATTCAACTACTTCTATGGTATTATGGCATAGAGTGGTTACGCCTGGTGGAGGTGTAGCAGATGCTTTGCGCAATTTACACAAGATTAAGTAAGGAGGACGAAGATAAACACCAACTTGAATCTGAGAGTATTCAGAACCAGAAATCCCTGTTGACCCACTACGCTATTGATCGTGGATGGGACATTTACTCAATGTATTGCGATGAGGACTACTCTGGCGCGGACAGCGGACGGCCGGACTTTAACCGCATGATAGAGGATGCACGGCAGAAAAAATTTCAGATTGTCCTATGCAAAAGCCAATCCCGCTTTACTCGTGATATGGAGCTGGTGGAGAAATATATCCACGGTTTATTCCCACTTTGGGGTATCCGCTTCATTGCGATTGCCGATAATGCTGATACTGAAGTCAAGGGCAACAAAAAAGCCCGCCAGATCAACGGCTTGGTCAATGAGTGGTATTTGGAGGATCTATCTGAAAATGTCCGTATGGTCTTCGACTTAAAGCGTCGGGAGGGGCAGTACATCGGCGGGTTCCCCATCTATGGGTATAGGAAAGACCCATCCAACAAAAACCATATCTTGATTGACCCAGAGGCAGCCGGGGTAGTCCGCCGGATTTTCCAGTGGTCTCTGGAAGGCCATGGTAAGCAGAATATCGCAACTATGCTCAATGATGAAGGTATCCCCAACCCTACCCGCTATAAAGCGGAGAGGGGGTGGACAAGCAGCCGTTGCGCAAAAAATGACCACGGGCTTTGGAACAAGACCACAATCTGGCGTATTCTGCACAACGAGATGTATACCGGCGTCATGATCCAGGGGCGAAGGAGGAAAGTGAGCTATAAGTCCAAAGTTTTGATCGATGTGCCGGAAGACCAGTGGTATCGGGTAGAGGGGACTCACGAGGCGATTATTGACAGGGAAACCTTCCATGCGGTTCAACAGAGCTTGGCGTTGAGATCCAAAACGGATGGCAGCGGCGAAGTGCATCTACTGTCCGGCCTGGTGAAGTGCATGGATTGCGGCAGCACGATGAGTAAGGTCACTAACTGCCAGAAGGGGAGGCCGCGCGTCTCCTACCTCCGCTGCAAGCTCTACGCCAGTAGCGGCAAGGCGAAGCTCTGTACCCGCCATTCCGTCCGTCTCGACAAGCTGACGGAGGTGGTTTCCGAGCGTATCCGCCACTATGTCCAGAGCTACTATAAATTTGAGCCATTGGATATCCGGCCAAGGCGGGATGCCCACGAAGAGGCTCTAAAACAGGAGCAAAAAGCATTGAAAATCCAGCTGGACAAGCGAAATCAGGTTCTGAAGGGCTTGTACCTGGACAAGGTTTCCGGAATCCTTACCGATGGTCAATTTATGGAGCTGAACCAGTCCTTCCTTGAGGAAAAAGAGCGGTTGGAGCAGCGGCTTGCAAGAATCGATTGCGATCTTGCCCATCAAGAGGGGCCACAAGAGCAAGCCTGCCTGATGGAGCGGGCCAGAGAGCTCTTAAAACTGGAGTCTGTCCCACGGGAGCTGATCGTTGCCCTGGTAGAGAAAATCGAGGTAGGGGAAAAGGACCGGAATACCGGCAAACAGCAAGTACATATCACCTGGAAATTCTAGCAAGTGTGTCCTATTGTTACGCACACCCATGTGGTGGAGCCCCAATTCCCCGCCGCCGTGGACCGCTACATAAACCTGGGGGAATTTTACGATATTGCCGCCGCCAAGACTGCCCGGGAGGAGATTATCCGCCACAGCAAGGCCGGTTCCGCCGCCTACCAGCAGGCATACCGCGCCCTGGGCGCTGCCCGGCAGATGGAGGACAGCGCCGCCGCCCTGGCCTCCGGCGGTCTGGACGGACACAAGCTGCTCCGGCGGACCGGCGGCATTATCGGCAGGGAGGTGCGGGGCAAGGGCTCCGGCGGGCCCGACGCCTACCGCTTCCTGGGAAGCCTGACCTGCATGGGGCCTATCTGGCGGTTTGACACCGTGTCCGCCCTGTGCCCCAAGGTCTACCAGCTCCAGGACAGCTACGGCCTGGCCTGGCCCATGCTGGAACGCATCCGGGCGGCGGCCCGGGCCAGGGGCTACGCCGCCACCGTCTGCCTGGACCCGGACCACCCAGACCGCATCCACCACCTGCTCCTCCCCGAACTGGGGCTGGCCTTTGTCACCAGTCGGGAGGGCATGGAGTATACCGGCAGCGCCTACCGTCGGGTGCGCATGGACTCCCTGCTGGACCCCGCGCACTGCAAGCGCCACAAGTCCCAGCTCCGCTTCATGCGCCGGATGGCCGCATCTCTGCGGGAGGAGGGCATAGCGGCCCTGCGGGAGGCCAAAGCCGCCCACGACGCCCTGGAGGCGGTCTACCTCCCCCATGTGGATTTCGAGGGAGTGGACCGGTGCGCCGCCCGAGAGCTGGAGCGGCTGGAGAGCTATCTATAAAAAGCGGGACGCCCCTCCGGGGACGTCCCATTTTTCCGCGTTCAGTGCGCGTGGGCAAAGATGAGGGCGATACCCAGCAGCAGGCCCAGCAGGGTGGCCAGACCGCCCAGCCGGTTTCGCCAGAGCTCCTCAGACTCCGGCAGCAGCTCGCCCAGGACCACATACAGCATGGCTCCTGCGGCAAAACTCAAAGAGATCCCCAGCAGCGCGGCGTTCATAGTCCCCACGGAGTACCCCAGGAAGGCCCCCAGAATAGTGGGCAGGCCGCTGAGGGCGGCGGTCCCAACGGCACGCCCGGGCCGTGCGCCGCCAGCCAGCAGGGGAGCGGCAATGCTCATTCCCTCCGGGATGTTGTGAAGGCCGATAATCAGCGCGGCCAGAATCCCCGCGTGACCCGCATGGCCGGGCAGCGCCGTACCGGCAAAGGTGGCCCCAATGGCCATGCCCACGGGCATGTTGTGCAGCGCCACCGCCGCCGCCAGCACCAGC
>CATIYU010000365.1 GCA_949739085.1 uncultured Eubacteriales bacterium
CAGCACCGGGCAGGCCATCTCCCTGGCCCAGGACAGGGTGGTACACAGCTGCTCCACATTGTGCCCGTCCACCGGCCCCAGGTAGGTGAAGCCCATGTCCTCGAACATGGAGCAGGGGTAGATAGCCCGTTTCAGGCCGCTCTTGAGCCGGTGGACGGCCCGGTAGACCCCTTTTCCGCCGGGAAGGCGGCTTGTGAGGGCGCGGTAGCCCTTTTTGAAGCGGTAGTAACCGGGGCGGACCCGCAGGCGGCTGAGGTGGGTGGCCACGCCGCCCACGTTGGGGTCAATGGACATGCCGTTGTCGTTGAGGATGACCACCATGGCCTCCCCGGATGCCCCGGCGTCGTTGAGGCCCTCATAGGCCAGCCCCCCGGTGAGGGCCCCGTCCCCAATGAGGGCCAGGACGCTGTAGTCCTCCCCCAGCAGGGTGCGGGCCCGGGCCATGCCCAGAGCCACGGACACGGAGTTGGAGGCGTGCCCGGCGATAAAGGCGTCGTGGGGACTCTCGTCCGGGCGGGGGAACCCCCCCAGCCCCCCCAGCTGCCGCAGGGTGGAGAAGAGCTCCCGCCGCCCGGTGAGGGCCTTGTGGGCGTAGCACTGGTGGCCCACGTCGAACACCAGCCGGTCCCGGCCGGTGTCGTAGAGCCGGTGGATGGCCACGGTGAGCTCCACCGCGCCCAGATTGGAAGCCAGATGACCCCCTGTGCGGGCCACGCTTTCCAACAGGAACTGGCGCAGCTCGCCGCAGAGGGGGGCGAGGTCATGGGGGCTGAGATTCTTTACGTCCGCAGGGGATTGGATGCGTTGGAGAATCAAGATCTCACCTCTTTTTGTGGCGGGAGAACACGTACAGAACGCGGCCTACGATCTGGAGGACTGCCGTGCTCCTGGTGATGGCGAAGGTCTTGCCAAGGGCCTTGCCGCCAATGGTGAGGCCGGAGACAAGGGCGGTGATGGCCAGGGTGAGGGCGGTGGAGCGGACAGGGACAAAAGCCTGGAGGCGGACGACGATGACGGCGGCGGTGGAGCCGGAGATAATGCCGCAGATGTCGCCCACCACGTCGTTGCAGAAGCTGGAGACCTTGTTGGCCCGCCGGATCAGGCCCAGAGCCTCCCGGGCCCCGGGGACCTTGCGGGCGGCCATGGAGTGGAAGGGCTTCTCATCGGCGGCGGTGACGGCCACGCCGATGATGTCAAAGAGGATGCCCAGGAGGATAAAGGCGGCCAGGACGGCGAAGGCGGCGATGAGGTCCGCGCCCTCCAGAGCTTCGCCAGAGGCAAAGCTGAGGGCGGCGGAGAGGACGACGGAGATGACGAATACCTGAATGGCCCAACGGGTGGGGTTATTGGCTTTTTTCGCTTTCTTGTCGGGCTTCTTTTTATGATCGCCTGTGTCCAAGCAAAAATCTCCTCGCTTTCCAAAATAAAAATCATGTTGTTGTGTTTGGCGTTTGTGTATATTCATGCTTGCGCCGGGCGTTCCGCCGGCGGCGGAGGGGGCGAAATCCCTCCGAAAAAAAGCTGCAAGGACTTTCGGGTCCTTGCAAGCACTAAACGCCGGCAGCAAACGGAGTAAATCTTACGGCTTAGGTACGGGCTGGATTTCCCCGGGTCGCACCCCTCGTTGCCGATCGGGCGGTTTCCCTTTCAGCGTCCCGGCGCGGCGTTGCCCACCGCGCTGCCCGACTGCCACTTAGTCCGCACTGCAATCC
>CATIYU010000366.1 GCA_949739085.1 uncultured Eubacteriales bacterium
ATCCCCGACCATAATCAGGAAACGGTATTTCCTGTTGGAGCTGCTGGCTCTGAAGTCTATGTACTCGTCCAGAGAAAGATTAGTCTGCTCCTTCTCCACAAACTCCACGCCGTAAAACTTTTTGTCCAGCTCTGCTTCGATTACCGCCAGCAGGTTCTCGGCGGGGAATTGAAGTGTCCGCAGCTTGTGGGGTTTGGAACTGTAGCGCACTGCTCCTGCCCTGCCCTGGTTGCGATCCGTGTAAAAGCAGTCCGTAATAGTGTAGATGTGGCTGTTGACCGCTAGAGACAGAAACAGTGTCCTGCCGTGGCGGTTTTTGATAATTGTCCTGTATATGGATGCGTCGGTGGACGCTTCCAGTTCCAGGATGCTTTTGTTCATGGTGTTCACCTCCTTGGAGAGAGAATATATAGTTGGTAAAATGATCCATACAATTGAGGAGACAAGGAGTGCTTCATTCCTTGCCTCCTATGGATATTACTCTATTTCATCGTCCTCGCAATCAAACTCAAACGGTGTTGAAGAAGCTTTCAACCGTATTCCTTTGAGTCCTCGCTTTTGGTTCCCAATCTTAATCCGTACAACAGTTTCAGGTAACAGAGCCAAAAGCTCTCGGGAGAAACGATCTCCTTGGATAGGAAGATAGATGTGTTTATGACAGAACTGATTGTAAGCAGATTGCAGATCAGTTATCGCGATGGTTGCGTTGTAGTCATCGAATTTACAGCACTCCCTCACAAATTGCTTGAGTACCAGTTCTTTGCTAATGGAAATTCCTGAACTGGCAATAGAGATATTGGCTCTAAACCGTTCTGCTCCTGCCCAACAATATCCATTAGACACAAGCCGCCAGTATGCTTTGAACGCATGGTTAAACAATGCGGGAAGCTCCTGCTGCATCTTCTCCAGAATATACTTGTCCTGCTTATCCTTGGGAATAGGGTGCAGGAAAGGAATATAGACGACCCTGTTAGCGAACGCAGCATCATATTCCTTCAGTCTGAGCGGATGATTGGATGCAAACAGTAGCTTACACCGGGGTCTGAAACTGAATGGCTGGACATATTTTGCCTCAGCCTCCAGGCGGTTAGCATCCGAGATCATTTTGATCCTGGATACTGTGGTTGGGGAAAGTGGGCTATCTGGTAAATCCTCTGAGATGTTTAGTTTGGCATTGACGAGATTCCCCAGGGCAAACTTACCTCCCAGGTCTTGAAGGGCGATCCGAGCAACCTTATTTGCGCCGGATATAGGGAAGAAAGACGCAATCAAGTCACAGAACCGGCTCTTTCCTGCATCACCGACACCCTCCAGGTAAAAGAAGGACTTAGCTTTGACATCGTTGCTGAGAATGTAGCCAATTACTTGCAGCATCAGTTCATAGAGGTCACTGTCACCATTCGCAATCGTCTCCAGGAAAAACTTTGTCCAAGGCATCTTCTTTTGGCTGGGATCGTAGTCAATGCTCAGGGCCGAAGTTGCAAGGTCATTTGGCGAGTTCTTGCGGAATTCTCTTGTGTTCACATCCAAAGTGCCATTCTCCAAAATGATGAGGTGAGAGTTTACCGGAAATTCGTCATGCTTACGGATAACACAGTATTTCAATAAACTTGCGACGTTCCTCAACACCGAGACTGTGCTAACCTGCCCTAACTCTTTTCGGTAGAGGATAAAGACTTTTTGCTGAATTTCATCATCAGTCATAAGGTAGTAGAATTTCCCATTGTACGCATAAAGTGCCCCTCCAACTAGCACAATATTTTCACGTTGGGCAAAGTCTTCTGCAATACGAAGGGCAAGATTCTTCACCTCTTCTTCATCGTCTGTGGCATTAGGGATTACTGGGCGTACCACAGCTTTGGCTACAAGTCGCGGTGACTCTGGCGGCGAAGATGAAATCACCTCAATATCTTCTTTATGGGGGATGAACTCATCTCCAAAATCATCATCGATAAAAGACTTGGGTTTAGGTGTTGCAGGTTTCTCTTTATGCGCCTTACCAATCTTGCAATACTCTTCTTCCGGGGCAATTTTGTCAAAAACCGAGGGTTGCCCCAAATACAATTTGTCAAACTCAGAGGAGATAGCTTGACTGCCAAAGTTGTAATCATTATCGAGTAATGACCGTCGGCTCTTTTTTTGCTTGGGACTGACAATGTATCCTGGTGGTTCAAGTTTCAGAAAACTTTTGCGCTTCTTATCCTCCTTACCCATGGGGTCAGCATGGGTAGCAAAGTCGCTGATGGCGTTGACGAAGCGGTAGCCATTCCTGCCCACGTTGGACAGGTCAGGAGCCTCCCAGTACCGGGCTTTCATGTTGTCCAGCATCCGCAGGTTATTCTTGCGCTGGACATCGGGCATATCCAGGGTGACAGGGAAGAACTCGTTCATAAACTCCATAACCTTTTTATCGGTCAGCTTGATTCTGGACAGGGCATCAATGCCACGCCCCAGCTCTCCCATGTACTTCTCGGCAAGGCCCAAGGTTTCCTCGGCCTCATGGACACGGAGCATGACATTCTCGGTGTGCTCGGTGGTCCAGATGCGCTTTGCGCTGTCCAGAGCCAGGTTGAGGGTGTTCTGACACACAACCCTGATGGGGGTCATAGCAACCTTGATTCCAGAACTGCCATCGTGGGAGTTCATCACCACCAGATAGGGGGCAATTTCGTCCCCAGCAATGATGTAGCGGTGGGGCATCCGGGCCAGCATCCAGACCTTACGGCCCCCCTGCAAGGCCCCGGCAGTCTCGTAGGTCACGCCAGCACCCAGCAGGTCATCGGTGAACTGGAAAGCGTCCTCGTTCTGCACCACTTTGTAGCGGTCAGAGACGATTCCCAGGGCGGCGCTG
>CATIYU010000367.1 GCA_949739085.1 uncultured Eubacteriales bacterium
CCTTGGACGGCCCGCTGGGCCGTCCAAGGGAGGCGCGTTACTGAACAGGAGTAATCTTGCCCAAGTAGTAGACGTAGGTTGCGCCGCTGATGGGATTGAATCCGGTCAGGTCGGAGCGGTAGACGTAGTTGAAGTAGCTCTCGTACATGGGCACCTGGTTGTAGAACTCCAGCTGCATCTGGATCGCCTGCTTCACCAGCTCCTTACGGGCCGCATCGTCGTACTCCTTGTTAATCTCTTTCATAATGGCGTCAAACTCGGGGCTGGTGGTGACGCACTCATGGTAGTAGCCGTCGCTGGTGTAGAAATTCAGCATGTCCTCGGTGCTGGTCACGTCGGTGCCGAAGTCGGCAATAGTCATTTCGCAGGTACCGTCGGTCATCTTCTCATAGTAGGCGTTGGTATCCAGCTGAACAATCTCCACATTGATGCCGATGGCCTGGAGGTCCGCCTGTACAGAGGTGGCGATGGACGCCTCCAGAGGGCTGATATAGAGGTGCAGTGTCTCGCCGCTGTAGTTGGACTGGGCCAGGCACTCCTTGGCCAGCTCCAGGTCGTAGCCGGGGACCTCCACCAGGCCCTTGTAGGCGTCGCCCAGAATACGTTCCGCGTAGAGCCCGGCGGCAGGGATGGTCTCAGGCTCGTTGTTGAAGAGGGCGGCGTTCTCCCGGTTGACAGCGTAGTAAATAGCCTTGCGGAGGTTCAGGTCACTCTGTAGGGGGTCGGCGTAGAAGGACAGGTACTTGATGGACCAGCCGGTGTTCACGGCGGCGGTCAGGTTGGGGTCGGCCTCCACCAGGGCCAGCTGGTTGGGGGTGACGTTGATGGCGATGTCCGCCTCCTTGTTCTGGAGGGCCACAATAGCGGTGCTGCTGTCCACGGGAGTGCGGATGACCGCCTTCTTGAAGTAGGGCGCGCCCTCAAAATAGTCCTCGTTGGCCACCAGATGGACATACTGGTCCGCGCCCTGGGACTCAAACTTGTACGCGCCGGTGCCCACCGGGTTCTTGGCGAACTCCTCCGCGCCCTTCTCGTAAGCGGTGGGGGAGACGAACCAGGGGCCCTCGGCCAGGGAGTTGTTCAGCCGCACGTGGGGAGTGGCCTTGGTGATCTTGATGGAGTAGTCGTCCACCTTCTCACAGGCGGTGTAGTAGGAGGTGATATAGGCGTTGAGGGGGTTGTTCATATACTTGTCAAAGGTGTACACCGCCGCGTCGGCGTTAAAAGGGGTGCCGTCGTGGAAGGTGACGTCCTGGCGAAGCTTATAGATCACGGCGTGGCCGTCGTCGGCGTCCTCCCAGCTCTCCGCCAGGCAAGGCACGGGGTTGCCCTCGTTATCAAACTGGAGCAGGCAGTCGAAGATCTGGTGCATGGCGTTCTTGTCAATGCCGGTGGAGACGGTGGAGAGGGGGTCCAGGGTCTCGCTGGTCATGTGGGAGATGAACACCAGGGTGTCCCGCCCGTCGAAAGCCGCACCGGAGGCGTTGTCACCGCCGCTGTTGCCGTTATCGGAGGGCTGGGATACGCCGCTGT
This sequence comes from uncultured Eubacteriales bacterium, assembly GCA_949739085.1. The sequence goes on from CATIYU010000367.1 coordinate 1,534, forward strand.
TCTGCCCGTTGTTCTCGTTCCCACCGGAGTTGCCGCCGCAGGCCGCTAGGCTCAGAGCCAGCGTCAGGGCGCAGAGAAGCGCAAGAAATCTTTTCATGTTTTTTCCCTTCTTTTCTTCACGATTTATTCTGAAACGGCCCCTTCAGGCCGGTGCAGACGCGGAGCCGGAATCCCGGCTCAGGACTCGGACTGGCGGGGGTCCAGGGCCTCTGTGAGGCCGTCGCCCAGCAGGTTGAAGCACAGGGCGGTAAGCACGATGGCCAGCCCCGGGAAAATAATCATGTGGGGGCTCTGGCGCATCCAGCTGGTGGCCTCGCTGAGCATATTGCCCCACTCCGGGTCCGGGGGCTGGATACCCATGCCGATAAAGCTGAGCCCGGCGGCGGACATGATGAGCCCGGCCACGTTCATCATGGCGTTGACGATGATGGGCCCGATGGCGTTGGGCAGCACGTGGCAAAAAATGATGGTGGCGTCCTTGGCCCCGCAGCTCCTGGCGGCCTCAATATAGTCCTGCCGCACCACTGTGAGCACCACGGAGCGGATCATCCGGGTGAAGCTGGGCACGCTGGCCACCACAATGGCGATGGTCATGCTCTTAAAGCCGCTGCCCATGGCCGCTACCAGGCTCAGGGCCAGGAGCATATAAGGGATGCACATGAGGGCGTCCACCACCCGGCAGATCCACATATCCACCTTGCCGCCGAAGTAGGCGGCGGAGGCCCCCAACACGCAGCCGCCGAAGAGGCTGAGAGCCGTGCAGGCCACGCCGAAGACCAGGGAATACCGGGCCCCGTGGATCACCCGGCCGAAGAGGTCCCGGCCCATGTGGTCCGTGCCGAACCAGTGCTGGGCGCTGGGGCCCAGCATCCGCTCGTTGGGGTTGATGGTAATGACGGTCTCATAGTCCACAACGAGGTCCGCGAAAACCGCCAGCAGGATAATAACGGTGAGGAACACCAGGGCGGCCATGGACACCTTGTTCCGCCGCAGCCGTTCCCACGCCTCCCGCCACTGTCCGGCGGGGACCTGTTTGATTTGCTTTTTCTTAAACATTCCTCTCACCCCGCTTACTCATACTGCGCCTTGATGCGCGGGTCCACAAAGGCGTAAATCAGGTCCACCGCCAGCATGATGAGCATGAAGGTGGTGGAGAGGAACACCACAGAGAACATGGTCAGCGGCACATCCTTGGCCTGTATGGCGGCCACGATGGCGTTTCCAAACCCGGGAAGGCCGAAGACAATCTCCGTAATCATGGCCCCGCCCAGAAGTCCGGCGAAGTTCATGCCCAGCTGGGTGATAACCGGGATGAGGGCGTTGCGCAGGGCGTGGCCGAAGATGATGCGGCGGTCCTTGGCGCCCTTACCCTTGGCGGTGCGGATATAATCCTGGCCCATGGCGTCCAGCATAGTGGTGCGGGTCAGGCGGCTGATGAAAGCCGCGCTGGGCAGGGCCAGGGTCATGACGGGCATGATATAGTGCTGCCAGGAGCCTACGCCGCTGCTGGGCAGCAGGCCCAGCTGGAGGGACAGCAGGAGCATCAGCATCAGCCCCAGCCAGAAGCCGGGCACAGAGGCTAGAAACAGCGCCAGGACAGTGAGGGAGCTGTCCACGAGAGAGTGCTTCTTCACCGCCGAGAGCACCCCCAGGGGAATGCCCAGCAGGGCGGAGAAGAAGACCGACAGCAGCGCCAGACGCAGCGTGGTGGGAAACTTGGGCATCAGGATCTGGGTCACCGGCACCTGAAACTTGTAGGAGACACCGAAATCACCGTGCAGGGCGTTCCAGACATAGTCCACATACCGGACCAGCAGGGGCCGGTCCACGCCCAGGGCGTGGTTGAGCTCATCCAGCTGCTGCTGGGTGGCGGTGGTGCCCAGCATAATGCGGGCCGGATTGCCGGGGGTGATGTTGAGGATAAAAAATACCACGAAAATGATGAACAACAGAGTGGGGATTACCGCCAGAAGCCGCCTGATAATAAATTTTCTCATTACCTCAGTCCCCGGCGGCCATGCCCAGATGGCGCTCAATAAACACCTGCATCTCTGCGGCGGTGCGGTAGAAATATTCCCCGGCCCCCCGGTCGTGGCTTCCGTAGGGCAGCACCCGCAGCAGCACCGGCCCGCCGGCGGTGGCCTGCTGGAGGGCGGCGGCGAACTTTTTGCCGTGATAGGGCGGGACGTTGTTGTCCATCTCCCCGGTCTGCACGTAGGTGGCGGGGTAGCGCGCGCCCTCCCGGATATTATGATACGGAGAATAGCTCTCCATGTATGCGAACATATCCTCCTCCCGCGGGTCGCCGTACTCGGTGACGTACATGGGGCCCCGGTCGTCGCAGCAGAAGTGGAGCATATCCGTGTGGGGGACGCTGGCGATGGCGCAGCCCCAGAGCTCCGGCTCAATAGTCAGCAGGGCGGTCACCAGTAAGCCGCCGTTGCTGCCGCCGCAGATGGCGGTGTGGGCGGGATCTGTCCAGCCGCTGGCCATGATGTGGCGGGCGATGTCGATGAAGTCGTGAAACACATTTTTCTTGTTTTTTCCGCACCCGGCGTCGTGCCAGGCGGCTCCGTACTCCTTGCCGCCCCGGATGATGCAGTGGACGTAGAGCCCGCCCCGGTCCGCCCAGTCGGGGATGTCCAGGCCCACAAAGGGGTTGCTGTACCAGGGGAGCTGGCTGGAGGCGTAGCCGCCGTAGCCGTACATCAGGGTGGGGACCGTTCCGTTGGGAACCAGCCCATTCTTATACACCAGGAAAGCCATCACCTGCTGGCCGTCCCGGGCCGTGACGAACTGGCGCTCTACGGTCAGATCCTCCCGGGGTCCCTCGCCGGTGCAATAGACCAGATCCACCGCGCCGCTGGCGGGGGTGAACCTCAGGACAGAATCCGGGCAGGTAAAGCTTCTGAAGCTCATATAGACGGCGCTGCTCTCCGGCTCGCAGCCGCCCAGGGTCACCGCGCCCATCTCGGTGGGCAACTTCAGCTCATAGAGGAATTTGCCGTCCCCGTCCCACAGGCTGAGGCTGCACGCCGCATCCCGCAGGTACTCCAGCAGCAGCTTTCCGCCTGCCTCCATGGCGTGCTCCAGGGGCTCCTTCCCCTCCGGGATGACCAGGACGGGGTCCTGTCCCATACAGCTGTGCTCTACGGCTACCACCTTGCCCAAGGGCGCGTTCTCGTCGGTGAAAAAGTAGTGCCGGGACCCGATGGTGCCAATATAGTTGGTGCTGGCGCCGTTTACCCCAAAGACAAGGGTGGATTGGCCCGCCTCGTCCAGATAGACAATGGCGGTGTCGTGATAGTTGGGGCAGGCCTCCACAAAGAGGCCGCCGTCCGGGGCGGCGTCCAGGCGGAGGAACGCGGCGTGGCCCGGCCAGGTATAGAGCTTCTCCGGCTCTGCGGCGCCCCGGCTCCAGCGGATAACGGTGTTGGCGGTGGTGCCGTCGGGGCGCTGCTCCGCGATGGTGGAGAAGAGGTACTTCCCATCCCTGGACCAGGTGAAGGCAAAGGTGCCGTCCAGCTCCGCCAGGGTCTCGTTTTTCTCCAGGTCCCGCACCACCACGGTCATACGGGGCGCACCGTTTTTCAGGGCACTGAAGGCGGCCAGAGTGCTGCTGCCGGGGCAGGGGGACACGCCGTAGACCTTCATCCTGCCGTCCATCATGGCCTCGTCCAGCAGGACCCGCTCCACCTCAAAGTTCTGGTTGAGGAGTACGGCGGCGGTTTTGCCGTCGGTACCATGCTGGGATGCGTAGAGCTTCCCGTCCCGCTCTGTGATGCCGCTGAAGTCCGGCTTGGAGCTTTTGCGCTTTAAATAGTTAATACGTTCCTCTAATGCCTTGTCCTCAAACCACTGGGCGGTGTAGGCGTTTTCTGCCGCCACCCACTCCAGCACACGGGGGTCCTTGGCGTCCGTCATGTACAGATAGGGGTCCTGGACGCTGTGGCTGCCGCAGTTCCATGCGGCGGGGCGTTTTTCCGCGGCGGGATAGTTCTTTTCGATCATAGGAAAACCCTCCTCTGGCGAAAGTTGATTTCTTTCGCCATTTATTTTTATAAAGCGTACTTTATTTTTGTGCAAACCGCAATATATAACCCTGCCAAAATAATCATTCTTTTTTTACTTGTCATTGTGCAAAAAAGATAAAATTTCATGTATATTTATAAGATTTCTTGAAAAAACGACATAGGGAATGTTTTCCGCTGCCGGACCCCCTATACGCGGCCCGGCCTGTCCTCCGCCGGGGCTTGCAGGCGGCCCCGGCCTGTGGTATAATCATATATCATACACGAAGCGCGGAACCGCCTGTTGGAAAGGAGCCCCCATGAAGCAGCGCACACTCTCCCTGATCCTGACGGTCCTTCTGCTGGCCTGCGTTCCGCCCGGCGAGGCCCGGGCGGGGCTCTTCCCCGCTGTCCGGACCTACGAGGGGCAGTTTGAGGACATCAGCGAGACCGACTGGTTCTATGAGAACGTCCGGGCGCTCTACGAGCTGGGCCTCGCCACCGGGAAGGGCAGCGAGAGTCTGTTCGTCCCAGAGGGGGACATGACAGTGGCGGAGGCGCTGACCATGGCTGCCCGCCTGCGCAGCCTATACGAGTACGGCAGCAGCGAGGCCGGTCCTGCCCGCCACAGCGGTGGAATCTGGTACCTGCCCTACGTCTCCTACCTGCAAGCTGTGGGGGCTATCGGCGGGGAGTTCGGCGGGGCCTGTGACCAGCCGGCCACCCGGGCTCAGATGGCCCATATCCTGGCCAACGCCCTGCCCCAGTCCCTCCTTGAGCCCATCAACGGAGAGGTGGTGGCGGCCTGCTGGGAAAGCGGCGGCTACATCCGGGACGTAAACGCCGGTACCCCCTACTATCAGGATATCCTCAAGCTCTACGAGTGGGGGATTCTCAGCGGCATGGACCGCACCGGCTCCTTCCACCCCGGCGAGAGCATCCCCCGCTGTCAGGCGGCGGCCATGGTCACCCGGCTGGTGTATAGCGAGCTGCGTATCCGGCTGGACTGGGACGCGTCCTCCAGCCGGGCGGACGCCGCCATGCCGGACCTGGTGGAGAGCGGCGGCGACTTTTACCCCGCTCCCGGCAGCCCCCAGGAGATCGACGCGGACGTGCGCCGGATGCTGTCCCTAGGCCAGCGGAGCATTACCCTGAACTACCCCGAAGGCTCCCTCACCCGGGACGCCGTCAACCAGCTGATGGAGGCGTTTCTCCGGGCCATCCGCCACTACGTGGAGCAGACCTATAATCAGATCCACTGCTCCTACTCCCTCCAGAGCGGTCAGGTGGTCTTCACCTACTCCAGCAGCCTCTATGAGGACAGCCAGCTGGACTACTACCGGGAGGCCACCATAGCTCTCGCCATTCAGGTCCGCCGCAGCCTTTGGGAAAGCGGGGCCATCACCCCGGATATGTCGGAGTACGACAAGGCCCGGGCCTACTTCACCTGGATCTGTGAGAACTGCCGCTACGACTTCTCCAGCGAGGCGTCCTCCATGAGCCACAGCGGCTACCGGGTGTTTACGGAGGGGCTGGCGGTCTGCGACGGCTACACGGCGGCCTATAACCTGCTTTTGAAGCTGGAGGGCATCTCCTGCACCACCATGTCCACGCCGGACCACATCTGGACTGTGGCGGAGCTGGACGGGACCACCTACCACATCGACGCCACCTGGGGGGACCAGACCAATACCGTGGCCTACCGCTACTTCGGCATGACGGAGGCGGACTCCCTGGAGCGGTTTAAATGAATATAGGGAAAAGAGCCGGGAGGGGACCGTGGTCCCCTCCCGGCTCTTTGGC
>CATIYU010000368.1 GCA_949739085.1 uncultured Eubacteriales bacterium
CGGGCCCAGAGCCGGGGACTGGAACTGCGGCGGGAACGGCTGGAGGCCCTGGCCAAAAAACGGGTGTTGCTGGACCCCCTGGCGGTTATCCAGGACAAGCGGGTGCTGCTGGACCACGTACAGCGGGATCTGTGCCGCGCCGCTGCCGGACGGCTGACGGAGCCACGGCGGCAGTTAGCCGCGCTCTCCGCCTCCCTGGACGCCATGAGCCCCCTGAAGGTACTGGGCCGGGGGTATTCGGTGGTAACGGACCCGGAGGGAAGGCCGCTGCGCCGGGCGGCGGACATTCCGGTGGGCAGTCAGGTGACGGCCCGGCTGGCGGATGGCAGCCTGCGCTGCCGGGTGGAGGAGTCCATCCCGGCAGACGGAGCGCCCTCTGGGAAGAAGTGAGGTCAAAAGATGAAAAAACAGGCAAGTTTTGAGGAGAATATTACCCGTCTGGAGGAAATCACCGCCCTCCTGGAGCGGGGGGACGCCAGGCTGGCGGATTCCCTGGCCCTCTTCGAGGAGGGAACGAAGCTGGCGGCGGCCTGCGCCGCTCTGCTGGATCAAGCGGAGCAGCAGGTGGTCAAGCTTCAGAAGGGCCCCGGCGGAGAGCCGGAGGAGCTGCCCTTTGAGGAGGAGGCGTAGGCATGGAGGCGTTTCGGGTAGAGTATATCCGCTGCCGGCAGGAGGTGGAAGACTTCCTGCGGCGGCTCTTTTTAGGGCGGGGGCCCTATGAGCGCCTACAGGAGGCCATGCGCTACAGCCTCCTGGCCGGCGGGAAGCGCATCCGGCCTGTGCTGGCGCTGGCGTTCTGCCGCCTACTGGGCGGGGACTGTCAGACGGCCCTGCCCATGGCCTGCGCCCTGGAGCTGGTCCACACCTACTCCCTCATCCACGACGACCTGCCCTGCATGGACAACGACGACTTGCGCCGGGGCCGCCCCACCTGCCACAAGGTCTACGGGGAGACCATGGCCATACTGGCGGGAGACGCCCTCCAGGCGGAGGCGTTCCGGCTCATCGCGTCGGCGCCGGGACTCTCCGCCGGGCAGCGGGCCGAGGGGGTCCTGGTGCTGGCGGCGGCCTGCGGCGGAGACGGCATGGTGGCAGGTCAGGTGCTGGACATGGGTCCGGCGGCGGGGGACGAAGCCGCCCTGCGGCAGCTCTGCGCCCTGAAAACCGGGGCCATGATCCGGGCTGCGGCGGAGCTGGGGTGCATCGCCGCAGGCGCGGGCTTGGAGGAACGGCAGAAGGCCGCCGCCTACGGCTCCCACATCGGTCTGGCTTTCCAGGTTCGGGACGACATGCTGGACGTGGAATCTAGCGAGGCAGAGTTGGGAAAGCCCATCGGCTCGGACCGGGAGATGGGCAAACGGACCTTTGCGGACCTGCTGGGGCTGAAGGGCTGCACCGCCCTGATTGCCAAGGAGACAGCCTTAGCCAAGGAGGCCGTGGCGGGATTTGCGGACAACGGCTTCCTGCTGTGCCTGGCGGACAGTTTAGCGGACCGCCGGTCCTAGGGTCCTAGGCGGACGGCCAATCCCGCCCTGTGCTGCGGCAGTCATCCAAGTTCGCCGCACGGTAACGGCACCGGGCGCAGAACCGCACAAACTCCCTTGGCGGACGGCATAAAACAGGCCGGAAGATGGTGGAAATCCCATCTCCCGGCTCTTTTTATGTTATGGCGTAGGCCAACCTTTCTCACCCCAAAGAGGGAATC
>CATIYU010000369.1 GCA_949739085.1 uncultured Eubacteriales bacterium
CTGCCAGCGGCCAGGCCATACATGACGATCTGGGCGAGAATGACCAGCAGATTTTGTCTCCAGAATTTTTTCAGATAGTACGACATAATCAATTCCTCCTCTGGGCACAGGGCCGCATTCTATGCGCGTTCATTGATAGGACGTATGAAGGGAGCCAAGTGTTGACGCCGGGCGAAAATTTTTCCGGGTCTTAACGCGCCTCGTGCAGTATATAGGGGCAGGCCGCCTCTACGCCGTCCATAACATGCTTTTTGCACCACATATTAAAGCATTTCAAAACGTCTGGGCAGCCTTGGCACTCAGGCTTTAAATCAAATGTACACCACTGCCGGTTCGCCTCGTCCCTTATGACAACGCCCTTGTCCGGGTCCACATACCCGACCATGTTCTTGGGGTGGTCCAGGGCGATGGTACATTTCTCGATTTTTCCGCTGGGCCGGAACACAAAGCCATGGGGATAGCTGGCGTAGCAGATGCCCGAAAACGGCGCATCCTGGCCGCCGCCCTGCATACCAACTTTGTTTAAATAGGCGGTATGCTCCGATAGGAGCTGTTCCTGCTGCTCCTCCTCTAGCAAGTCCAGTGATTTTACAGACTCGCCGCCCCAGTTGCCTACGGCGCGGACCATCACAGTGAACCGCTTGTCTGCGCCGAAGAGTTTATATAAATGGTCGTACCAGCTAAAATCCCGGTCCCCCGCCAGGATATTGTGGCGCAGAATAATCTGAAACTGGTATTCCTCCGGCAGGGCGGAGATGGCGGTGAGATTCTCCAGAATTGTTTGCAGCGTTCCGCGGCCGGACACGTGGGGGCGGGTCTGGTCGTGGTTCCAGCCGTCCAGGGTGATCTGGTAATTGGTGATTCCCGCCGCGTAGTACTCCTTGAAGTTCTCTGCGTTCAGCAGATAGCCGTTGGTGGTCATGGCGGCGCTATATAGGAAGGAGTTCTTCCTCTGGAGGGAATGAATCAGCTCGCTGGTCTCCAGAATAGTATCCTTGCAGAGCGTCGGCTCGCCGCCGAACCAGTTGATTTGAATTAGCCCGAAGCGTGGGGCCTGTTCCGCAATGTATTCATGAATGCGGTCCAGCACCGCCCGTCTCATGGAAATGGGGGCGTGGTCCTCGTAGCAGTAGGGACAGCGGAAGTTACAGCCCTCGGTGGGCATGATGGTCAATAGGAGAGTATCGTTCAGTATGGATACCGCTTCCTTTAAGGTCCGCGTTATCTCCTCGCTGTTGAGCAGCAGCTCCTGCTCGTGGAGGAAGCGGGTGAGCGGGGTGGAGATGTCGGGGCATCCGCCGCAGCGGACAATGGCGTAGAACTCCTCCTGGAGCGGTTTTTCGGTGATTTTAACTTTATTTTGCAAAAGGTTGGACATGATATAGATCGCGCCGTCCTCCTCGTAATATTCAACATAGCCTGGCAAAATGTACACAGCCCTTTTCCTCCCTGAATGTCATTCTAATATAGCCCGGGGTTCCGGAAATCCCAGAACCCCGGTGAGCGTCAGCAAATAACATTAACGACGATGGGCGGCTTACAGCCTTTACTTCCGTTTCTCATTGCCACGCAAGCGACTGCTGAAAGAGCCTTCTTCTCAGCGATAATTTCCATTTTGGTTTCTCCTTATGTTTAAAAATTCAGCATCGGGGCTTATGTATCTCTCTTGTCCCCTGCTGTGGCTATAAG
>CATIYU010000370.1 GCA_949739085.1 uncultured Eubacteriales bacterium
CCATCGGCGGCGGCGTGGTGCTGGACGACTGCCCGCCCCGCCGCAAACGGGGGGACAAGCGGGTGCTGGAGGAGCTGGCCATCCGGGAGAGCGGCTCCGGGGACCAGAAGCTGCTCCAGGCCGTGGCCGGGGAGGGCACGGCGCTGGCCTCCCTGGAAAAGCTTGCCGCCGGACTGAACCAGGAGGCCGGGGAGCTGGCGGTAGAGCTGGGGACCCTGGCCGCCTCCGGAAAGCTGCTGGAGCCCCTGCCCGGGCGGTATCTGGCGGGGAGCGTGTTCGACGGCGTCTGGACCGCCTGCCGGGACCTTTTGGAGAAATACCACCAGCAGAACCCCCTCCATGCGGGCATGAAGGCGGCGGAGCTGCGCCAGAAGCTCTTCAAAAACACGGACCAAACCGCCGCCGACGCCATGCTGGCCGCTCTGGCCCGGGAGGGTAAAGTCAAGGCCGCCGCGGACCGCTACGCCCTGGCGGATTTCACCGTCCACCTGACCAAAAAGCAGAGCGGCATCCGGGACAAGCTCCTGCAGACCTACCGCAAGGCGGGGCTGGAGACCCCGGGGCTGGACGAGGTGTACGGCCTCTTCCCCGCCGGCGATCAGGCCGTCTGCAAGCAGGTGGTGGAGAGCATGGTCTCCGGCGGGGACCTGGTGATGCTCACGCCCCAGATCTGCGTCCACCGGGAGGTCTATGGGGACGCCTGCCGCCAGCTGGCGGAGCATTTCGCCGGACAGGACACCCTGACCCTGGCGGAGTTCCGGGACAAGCTGGGTACCTCCCGGAAGTACGCCCTGGCGCTGCTGGAGTACTGGGACAAGACCAAGGCCCTGAAAAAGGACGGGGACCTGCGCCGCGCCGGTCCGGCATTCCCGGCCCTGACGGCGGGAATGTTATAGAAAAAATCAATCAATCCTTTTTTCCGGTTGATGAAACGGGGAACTTGTGGTAGAATAGACGGGCAAATGGGAGTAGACGGGTGCTGGTGTGCCCCCTGGTCTTCAAAACCAGTGATAGGGGTGAAGAGCTCCTTAGGTGGGTTCGATTCCCACATATTCC
>CATIYU010000371.1 GCA_949739085.1 uncultured Eubacteriales bacterium
CTTCGGCATCCACGGCGAGCCCACGGTCCAGCAAAGCGTAAAGGCCGGGGTGGACCTCATCTCCTTCAGCGGCGACAAGCTCCTGGGCGGCCCTCAGGCGGGGCTGATTCTGGGGAAGAAGACCTACATCGAGCATTTGAAAAAGCACCCCCTGGCCCGGGCCGTGCGGGTAGACAAGATGACCATTGCCGCCCTGCGGGAGACTTTGGCCGCCTACCTGGACCCCGCTAGAGCCCGGGAGGAGATTCCCGTGCTGGCCATGCTGGGGGAGAGCCTGGAGAGCCTGCACAGCCGGGCCCTGGTCCTCTGCCAGCTCCTGGCGGACGCGGGCTGCGCCGCCCAGGCGGTGGAGACCGAGGGGCAAGTGGGCGGCGGCAGCTGCCCCACCCAGACCCTCCCCTCCTGGGCTGCGGCCATCCACCCGGGCCCCCTCACCTTAGACGGCCTGGAGGAGGCGCTCCGGCGGCGGGACGTGCCCATCATTGGGCGCATCAGCCGGGGGCGGTACCTGCTGGACGTGCGCACGCTGGCGGACGGGGATTTCCCCCTCATCGCGGCGGCGGTAAAGGAGGCGCTGGGGTGAAACATGTCATTATCGGCACGGCGGGCCACGTGGACCACGGCAAAACCCTGCTGGTGAAGGCCCTCACCGGCATCGACACCGACCGGCTCAACGAGGAGAAAAAGCGGGGCATTACCATCGAGCTGGGCTTCGCCCACCTGGACTTCGACGACGGAACCCAGGCGGGCATTGTGGACGTGCCTGGCCACGAGAAATTTATCAAAAACATGCTGGCCGGGGCTGGAGGCATCGACCTGGCCATGCTGGTGGTGGCCGCCGACGAGGGCTTCATGCCCCAGACCGTGGAGCACCTGGGCATCCTCTCCCTCCTGGGCATCCGGGACGGCCTGGTGGTTATCACCAAGTGCGACATGGTGGAGCCCGACTGGGTGGACATGGTCCGGGAGGACGTGGCGGCCCAGCCCGCAGGCCCCTTCCTGGAGGGCAAGCCCATCCACGCCGTTTCCGCCCGCACCGGGGATGGGCTGGCTGCGCTGAAGGAGGACCTGCGGCGGCTGGTCCGGGAGGCCGGGGAGAAAAACCTCCGCTCTCCCTTCCGCCTGCCTATCGACCGGGTCTTCTCCGTGGATGGCTTCGGCACCGTGGTCACCGGCACCCTCGTTGAGGGGGCCATCCAGGTGGGGGAGCTGGCGGAGGTGCTGCCCACCGGCTTCACCGCCCGGGTGCGGAACCTCCAGGTCCACGGCGCCGACGTGTCCACCGCCTTCGCCGGGCAGCGGGTGGCGGTGAACCTGGCGGGCACCAAAAAGGCGGACCTGGCCCGGGGAGACACCATCGCAAAGCCCGGTAGCGTGCGCAAATCCCTGATGCTGGACGTCAAGCTGCAAAACCTGAAAAATTCCCAGCGGACGATCCTTAACGGGTCCCAGGTCCACCTGTACCACGGCTCCTCCGTGCGCCTGAGCAAGGTGGTGCTGCTGGACCGGGACGCCCTCCAGCCCGGGGAGTCCTGCTGCGCCCAGCTGAGGATGACCGAGGAGCTGGCGGCCAAGTGCGGCGACCGGTTTGTGGTCCGCTTCTACTCCCCACTGGAAACCATCGGCGGCGGCGTGGTGCTGGACGACTGCCCGCCCCGCCGCAAACGGGGGGAC
>CATIYU010000372.1 GCA_949739085.1 uncultured Eubacteriales bacterium
CTGGACGAAGTACGCGCCTACGAGCAGGCGCTGGACGTGCCCGCCCTGGTGGAAAAGGCCCTGGCGGGCGTTGAGCGGATTACGATTACAATGGAGGAGCCGTCATGATCGCGGAACTGATTGCCGTCGGCACAGAGCTGCTGCTGGGCGACGTGGCCAACACCGACGCCCAGATCGTCTCCCGGGGCCTCAGCGCTTTGGGCGTCACCGTCCACCACCACACGGTGGTGGGCGACAACCCCCAGCGCCTGGCGGACGCCCTGGAGACCGCCCGCGACCGGGCGGATATCATCATCACCACCGGGGGACTGGGCCCCACCTACGACGATTTGACCAAGCAAACCATCTGCAAAACCTTTGGCCGGGAGCTGGAGCTCCACCAGGATATTCTGGACGAAATCCGCGCCTGGTTCCAGACGAAAATGGGCAGGAAGATGCCGGAGAACAACGTCCAGCAGGCTATGCTGCCGGTGAACTGCACCGTCTTTACCAACCCCGTGGGCACCGCCCCCGGCTGCGCCTTCCAGGAGGGGGGCGTCCACGTGCTGATGCTGCCGGGCCCGCCCTTTGAGTGCCAATACATGTTTGAGCACCGGGCGGTCCCCTACCTGGAAAAGCTGACAGACGGCGTGATCGTCAGCCATGAGATCCGGATTTTCGGCATGGGGGAGAGCGCTGTGGAGGAGGCCCTCCATGAACCCATGACCAAGCTCACCAACCCCACCCTGGCCCCCTACGCCAAGCTCAACGAGTGCATGGTCCGGGCCACCGCCAGGGCGGACACCCGGGAGCAGGCAGAGGAGCTGCTGCGCCCCCTGGTGGCCCAAGTCCGGGAGATTCTGGGGGATGTGGTCTACGGCGTGGATGTGGGGAGCCTGGAGGAGGTGGTCTCCGGCCTGCTGCGGGACCGGGGCCTGACCCTCTCCGCCGCCGAGAGCTGCACCGGGGGCCTGGTGGCCAAGCGCATGACGGATCTGCCCGGCGCGTCCAGGGCCTTCCGGGGCGGGGTGGTCAGCTACACCAACGGCGTGAAGGCCGGGGTGCTGGGGGTGCCGGAGGCGCTGCTGGAAGCCCACGGCCCGGTCTCCGAACCAGTGGCCCGGGCCATGGCGGAGGGCTGCCGCCGGGTGTGCGGCAGCGATTTGGCGGTGTCCATCACCGGCGTGGCGGGCCCGGACACGGACGAGCGGGGCAACGAGGTGGGCACGGTCTACATCGCCCTGGCCTCAGAGGGGGAGACGGTCTGCCAAAAGCTCTCCTGCGGCCGTGGCCGGGGACGGGACCGGGTCCGCACCGCCGCCGCCCACCACGCCTTTGACCTGATTCGCCGCTGGCTGCTGGAAAACTTCCCGGCATAACCCGCCGCCGCCCCGCATAGGCTGTACCAAAACAATGGGGAGGGCTGTCATATGAAGAAGGGCGGGCGCATGTGGGTCTTTCTGCTGCGCAAACGGTATGTGGCGATTGCGCTGGGGCTGCTGCTGGCGGCGGCCATGTTCCTGGCGGCGTGCCTCCCGGAGGCGCTGCTGGGCTGACGTCCCGCTGGCATTCGGCTGGTATTCTTTTTTTCGGCTGGCATTCTTTTTCTTGAAAGAAAAAGAATCAAAAAGAACTTTAACGGACAGGCAAGCGCCCCCGGAACCAGTTGGTTC
>CATIYU010000373.1 GCA_949739085.1 uncultured Eubacteriales bacterium
ATTTTCGGGGTAAACAGCTTTATTGTTTTAACACGGATCGTGAGCGGCGTTGTGATCCTCGTGAGCATTATGCTTGTGTTCACCTATGGGAAGTCGAGAAGGAAAGCCGGTGTGAGTCCGATCTGCGGCGTGTTCGGAACCGTACCCTTCCAAGTGCTGATGGTCCTGTCAACAATCGTGTCGGCTGTAGGCTCCCTTGTCCCGTTAAGCTAGGAGGTCGGCATGTATTGTTCGAATCAATTCAAACAGGTAGATGATGAGACTTTTACCATGCGCATACCGAAAGACAGGGATTTCAGGATTTTACAGTTAACGGATCTGCACCTGGGGTTTGGCCCTTTGTCCAAGAGAATGGACAGGCTTGCGCTGGAGGCGGTAAGGACGATCATAGAACGATCAAAACCGCATTTGATCGTTCTGACCGGCGATTCCATATTCCCATTTTTACCGAGGGCGGGAACCCTGAACAACCGAAAACAAGCCCAGAAGCTGATGGAATTTCTGGATCGCTTTGCAACACCTTATACGCTGGTATTCGGCAATCATGATTGTGAAATGTTCTCAACATGCGGTAAAAAGGAATTGGCTGGCTTATACAAGCAGGGGCGCTATTGTATCTTTACGGAGGGAAGGAAAGACCTGACAGGCGAGGGGAACTTTCTGATAGAATTGATTGACGATTCCGGAAAGGTTCTTCTCCCGCTGGTTCTGCTGGATTCCAATATGTACGGCGAAGGCGGCTGGTTTTTCAGCGGCTTTGACCGGCTCCATGATGACCAGGTGGATTGGTGTACGCAGCGCCTTAACGCACTGAAGCAGGAATATCCAGACATGAAAGCAATGGTATTTTTCCATATGCCCCTTCGCGAATTTAAAGAAGCCTATGAAAAAATGAAGCTTGGTGATAGAAACATCATCTACCAGCATGGAAGTATTGCTGAGAAAGGCGAGTATTTCGGGATCTCCAAGTTTGAGAGCGCATTTTTTGACAGGGCAGTGGAGAACGGCGTCATCAAGTGGATATTCTGCGGGCATGATCATATGAATACACTGTCTCTCGTATACAGGGGCATTCAAATGACCTACGGAATGTCCATTGATTATCTTGGTTATCAAAATATCAGGAGCAGTGATATTCAGAGAGGCGGCACGCTTATTACAAGGAGAGCGAACGGAAACGTGGACATTAGGATGGTACCGATTGGATCGGTGGTGTCGACGCGAGTCAGAGGGGTACGCGGGTGACCTGCCAGCGCCGCATCCAAAGTAAAGGGATCACGGCAGCCGTCCGGACGAAGGAACATAAAAACAAATTTGGAGAAGAATAAAGGGAAAGGTGGAAAATGCTGTGAAAATGGCAGTTATTTATCACTCTGTTACAAATAATACGAAAAACATGGGAGAACAAATCGTAAAAGGCATGAATTCCGTCGAAGGTGTTGAAGCAAAAAGCTTCCCCATTGAGGATGTAGACGTCGAATTCGTGAAAAAAGCGAAGTGTGTGGTATTTGGTTCCCCCATCTATGCGGCGCATATTACCGGGCAGATGATGAACTATTACTTTCGAGAAAAAAGCTAGGAAAGATGGATCGAGTGTGCTAAAATAGAGAGTATGGAGTATATAGACTTAAGGAAAGTAGGGAGAG
>CATIYU010000374.1 GCA_949739085.1 uncultured Eubacteriales bacterium
CCACCCACGGGGGGCAGGTCCGGCGGCTCTACGGCGTGCCGGGGGCCCGGGGCGAGGCCCTGGCGGGCTTCCCCCACGCCCGGCGGGCCTGTTCCGTCTTAGAGGCCCGGGGTGGAGACCCCCTGCCCGCCCTGCTGACCCTGCTGGCGGAGGTGGACGACACCAACCTCCTCCACCGGGGCGGGCCGGAGGGCCTGCGGTTTGTCCAGGAGCAGGCGGCGGCGGTTCTGGCGGGCCCGCCGGAGGACTACGCCGCCCGCCTGGAGGCCCTGGACGAAATCTGCATTGCCCGGAACCTGTCCCCGGGGGGCTGCGCGGACCTGCTGGCTCTGGCGCTGCTGCTGTACCGGACGGGGGACGTGTGGCGGGCGGGCTCTACGCCCATGTGATAAAAAAGGGCCGGTCCTCTGGACCGGTCCTTTCCTGGTTTTCTCAGTGGGTGGCGCCCATGGCCTCCCGGACCTCCGGGCTCTGGCACACAATGGCCTCTACCGCCCACTCCAGCGCCTTGGCAATAGACTCCAGGGACGCGCTGGGGACGCCGGGCTTGTTGGCCGCCTGCTCCTCCGCGTAGGGCACGTGGATGAACCCCGCCCGGATGTGGGGGTACTTTACAGCCGCCAGGTGCAGCACGTTATACATCACGCAGTTGCAGACATAGGTGCCCGCCGTGTAGGAGATCTGGCAGGGGATGCCGTGGTCCCGGACGTTTTTCACCACAGCTTTCACGGGAATCGTGGCGAAGTAGGCGGCGGGGCCCTCCGGCTGGAGGGGCTGGTCCACGGGCTGGTCCCCGGCGTTGTCCGGTATGGACGCCTCCGCCAGGTTGATGGCCACCTGCTCCACCGAGACGCAGGCCCTGCCGCCCGCCTGCCCCACGTTCAACACCACGTCCGGCCGGTGGGCCTGGATGGCGGCCTCTACCGCCGGGCCGCAGCGGGCGAACTCCGTGGGGATCTCCAGCTTGATGAGCTCCGCCCCCGCCACCGCGTCCGGCAGGCGCTTTACCGCCTCGTAGGCCGAGTTCACCGTCTCGCCCCCAAAGGGGTTAAAGCCTGTTATTAAAATTTTCATGCGTTCTCGCTTCCTCTCCGCATTTTTTCGGGAAAAAGGGCCCGTTTTCCTGCCTAGTATACCAGGGCGGAGGGACAAATGCAACGCCGTTTTTCCCAATGGGGGCAAGAATAGAAAAAGAAGCCATTTGAAAAGAGCCGCCGAGTCATGAAAGCGTATGGGCTGGATCATATCAGGCTGCATGATCTGAGGCACACGGCGGCTTCGCTTTTAGCCGCAACAAGGCATATCAGGCCAAAGCAGATGCAGGAATTTTTAGGGCATGAGGATGTTACAAACGTTTAACGTTTACACCCATGTGCAAGATGAAGATCGCAAAGCAACCTCCGGGGTTATGGACTCCGTTCTCAAACATTCTGTATTTTATTCTGAAAAGTGTTCTGAATCCGAAACAGCCAAAACCTGAAGCACTCTAAAATGTTGCAAAAACAAATAAAATGGCCCGAAATCTTTCGATTTCAAGCCATTTTTGTGGTCCGAGTGACTGGATTCGAACCAGCGGCCTCTTGAACCCCATTCAAGCGCGATACCAAACTTCGCCACACCCGGATACTGTCAGATGAAG
>CATIYU010000375.1 GCA_949739085.1 uncultured Eubacteriales bacterium
GCCCTCCAGCTCCTTGAACCACATTTTGGCGTGCTCCTTCTCGTTGTCGGCGGTCTTCAGGAACAGGGCCGCGATCTGCTCAAAGCCCTCCTTCTTGGCTTTGGAGGCGAAATATGTATATTTATTCCGCGCCTGAGACTCCCCGGCAAACGCCGCCTCCAGGTTTTTCTCTGTCTGTGTTCCCGCATACTTGTTCTGCATGTGATGTTCCTCCTTATTTTTTATAAAAATATCCAGCGCCCGCGGGGAGAGACGCCTCCCCACGGGCGCATAGAGCCGTTCACGCCGTGCGCAGTCCAATCAGGTCATTGCCGCACCGTCCACCCGCAGGGTGACGCCGGTGACATACGAGGCCAAATCGCTGGCCAGATACAGGTATGCGTTGGCGATGTCCACGGGCTCGCCCACCCGGCCCAGAGGAATCCCGGCGGAAATGCGCTCCACCATCTCCTGGGGCAGCGCGGCCACCATGTCGGTCCGGGTGACGCCAGGGGCCACGGCGTTTACACGGATGTGGTCCTTGGCCAGCTCCCGGGCCAGAGACCTTGTCATGCCGTTGACGGCAAACTTGGTGGTGGGATAGCCGCAGCCAATGGGCTGGCCGTATTCGCCCACCATGGAGCTGGTGTTAATGATGACGCCGCCGCCCTGCTCCCGCATAATCCTGGCCGCAGCCTGGGAGCAGACAAACACAGCTTTCAGGTTGATGTCCAGAATCTGGGAGAACTCCTCCAGGGTGTAGTCATAGAGGCTGGTGCGGGAGGAGACGCCCGCGTTATTGGCCAGGATGTCCAGCCCGCCAAACCGCTCCCGCACAGAGGCAAACGCCTCGGCCACCTCCTCCGGACTGCACAGGTCCGGCCAGACGCCCATGACCCGTCCGCCGTATTCCGCCAGGCCCGCCAGCGCCTTCTCCACGGTCTCCTGTCTGGAACCCGTCACCGCCACGTTCGCCCCGTTTTCCAGATATTTTTTCACAATGGCCAGACCAATGCCCCGGGTGCCGCCGGTTACAACCGCTGTCTTATTTTTTAACATATCAATTTCTTCCTTGCCATGAATTTAGGGGAAGCCGCCCAAGCGCGGGGACCTCCCTACGGAAAGTCTTTCTAAATAGTCCAAAATTATTCTAGTGGTCCGGCCTCCCCTTGTCAAGAAGAAATGTAAATTTTTTCTAACCTCTTTCCGCCCGGCCTCCTGGCACGCCGGTCAGCGCTCTCCCCGGTAGACGGTCTGCCCGCCGATTAGGACCCGCTCCAGCACGGCGCTGGTGGAAACGCAGGGCATCGCGCTCCAGAGCAGGATATCCGCGTCCTTCCCCACGGCTAGAGAACCCACCCGGTCCTCCACGCCAGTAATCTTCGCGGCGTTAATCGTCACCATCGCCAGCGCCCGCAGCGGGTCCATCCCCCGGCGGACGCACTCGCCCATCTCATACACCAGCAGGTTGACGCTGGTCACCGGGCCGTCGGTCATCACCGCCACATTGACCCCCCGCTCGTCCAAGCCCAGGCAGCATTCGTAGTCCAGCTTGCCCCCCTCGCCGGGGAACAGCGGCTCGCTGGTGGGGCCGAACACAACGCCGCAGACATGGGGGTCCGCCAGCTCATCCAGGAAATCGCTGGCCCCTTGGGCATGGTCCAGTGTGACCAGAATATCGAAATCTCTGGCGGCCTCCAGCACCGTCATCATGTCATGCATATAACTGTGGACCTTCAGGGGGATCTTCTTCTCCAGCACCGGGATGCCGTGCTCCAGCCCCAGGTCGTAGGGCGGCAGCTTCGCCTCGTCTCCCCCGGCGGCGGACTTCTTCTCCATGTACTCCCGCACATCCCGCAGATACCCCCGCAGGAGATTGGCAATGGCCATCCGGGTCATGGGGGCCTTGTGCTTGGCGGCGTAGCAGCCCTTGGGATTGATGCCCATGGCGGCCTTCATCGCCGCCGGACGCCGCAGCACCCGGTCCTTGCCCGCGGACTTGTAGGCGACGGCCCAGCCGCAGACTACGTTGGCGGAACCCGGGGCCAGGCAGGAGGTGGTGATGCCCTGGGCGATAGCGGTTTTAAACCGCCGGTCCTCCGGGTCGATGCCGTAGAGCGCGTCCAGCTCTGGGGTTAGAGGGTTGGTCATCTCGTTGAGGTCCTGGCCCCCCTCGGTGGGGCTGAAAATCCCGCCCACATGGCTGTGGGCGTCCACAAAGCCAGGGGTGACAATCTTTCCAGACGCGTCGATGACCTCAGCCCCCCCGGCGTCAAGCCCCGGAGCGATCTCCACAATCTTTCCCTTATCAATCCGTATATCCCCCTGAACCACGCCCTGTCCGTCCATGGTGTAAAGGGTTCCGTTTTTTATCACATACATTTGCGTTCATCCCCCTCCCGATAGATGACCTCGCCGCCCAGATAGGTGCGGACAACCTTTGCCTGCCATGTCTCCATGGGGTTTGCGCTCCATATGGTCAAATCCGCCCGCAGCCCCTCCCGGATGCTTCCGGTCTGGCCGTCCAGGCCCAGCAGCCTGGCCGGGGCGCTGGTGGCCATAGACAGCACTCGCTCTCCGTCCCGCAGGACCTTCATCATCTCCGCGCAGTTCCAGAGGATATCCTCCCGGGCGGACATGGAGTTGGTAGCCGTGCCGCTGAGGACCACCGGTACGCCCTGCTCCGCCAGCTTCGCGATTCCCCGCAGATTCAGCTGCATGGCGTAGTCGTCCAGCGGGGAGGCCGCCACCCGCACCACCACGGGGATTTTCTTCTCCACAATCCACGCCTCCTCCCCGGTCAGGCCAAAACCGTTGACCAGCACAAGCCGCAGCTCAGGATACTGCTCCACGATCTCGCGCACCCGCTCCGCGGCAGCCAGGGAGTCGCAGGCCGCGAACAGCGGCAGCTCCCCCTTCACCACCCGCTGCAAGGCCAGGAGCTTGCGGTCCTCCGGCTTATCCGCCTCTCTCTTGTAGGCGGCTGCCTTGCGGAGCTGCTCGCCAAAATGGGTGAAAATCCACATCCGGGTCTGCGGAGCGGCGGGCCGGGAGGCGTAAGTAATCTTCAAGCTGTTGGTGACCGACGCCATCATGGCGATATCCCGCCGCAGGCACATCTTATAGGGATTGACGCCCTCCACGGTGAAGGCAGCCAGGGTCCCGCCAAAGAGGTTGTTATCCGAGGGGGCCACTCCTACCGCCGTAATGCCGTAGGCCCCCAGCTGCTGGGCGGAGGCGGCCCGGCCGTTAAAGGCGTAGAAGGCGTCCAGCTCCGGCGTAATGGGGTCGCTGCGCTCGTCGTTGTCGTTGGAGGAGGGGCGGATTTCGTATACAGAGCCGTTCACGCCCCAGTGGGAGACCGCCTGGATAAAACCGGGCAGGACCTCCATTCCCGCCGCGTCAAAGACCTCCTCTCCCTCCCGGGCAGACAGGCTCTCCCCCAGGCCGGTAATGAGGCCGTCCTCCATGCGCAGGTCCAGCCGGCCGGCAAAGCCGAGGCCGTCGTGGATGGTACCGTTTTTTATCAGCATAAGCCTTTCTCCTAAAAAATATTTCTGCCAGAAAAGAAGGGGGGAAGTGCGCCGCCGGGCGCACCTCCCCCTTGCGGGCAGGTTCTGTCCGGACCGCGCCCTACAGGACGGCCCAGAGGGCAAAGGACGCCAGGATAAACGCCGCGCTGAGCAGCAGCAGCTCCTGATACCGCTGGGTGTATGGATGCTCGTTGGTGTACTCAAAAAAGCTCTGCTTTGTCCGTCCCAGCAGCCGCTGGGTCCCATAGATGGCGCTGTCGAACAGGCCCAGTCTCCGCACCACCCGGAAAAGTCCCACGCACAGGAAAAAGATTCCCGAGAGGAACAGCCCGTCCACCGGGCGCAGCTGCCCGTCCAGGCGCAGATAGTACAGCGTAATGACGGCGGCCAGAAGGAGCATCCACAAAAGATTTTTCATCAGGCCGCGCCGGTCCAGCTTTCCCCTCATGCTACCGCGCCTTTTGGTACGCCTCGAACTCCTTGCCGGACATCAGCACCAGATGCCCAGGCTCCACCTCCCGCATTTCCGGCGGGTCGTCTTGGGTGTACTGGTGGGAGGCGGGGTCGTACTCGAACCGGACCCGCTTTTTCTCCACCAGCGGGTTGGGGACGGGGATGGCGGAGAGCAGGGAGCGCGTATAGGCGTGGACGGGATTGCTGTAGAGCAGCTCCGAGGGGGCGGTCTCTACGATCTGCCCCCGGTTCATCACGGCAATGCGCTCTGAGAAGTATTTGACCACAGAGAGGTCGTGGGCGATAAAGAGGATAGTCAGCCCCAGCTCCTGCCGGAGGTCGTTGAGCAGATTGAGCACCTGCGCCTGGATGGACACGTCCAGGGCGGAGATGGGCTCGTCCGCGATAACCAGGTCTGGCTTCGTAATCAGGGCCCGGGCGATGCAGATGCGCTGCCGCTGTCCGCCGGAGAACTCGTGGGGGTAGCGGGTGGCGTGCTCCCCGGTCAAACCCACCAGCTCCAGCATCCTGCGCACATTGGCCTTCAGCTCCTCCCGTGAGGGGAAGACGCCGTTGAGCCGCGCCCCCTCGGAGATGATCTCCTCCACCGTCATTCTGGGGTTCAGGGAGGCCACGGGGTCCTGGAAAATCATCTGCATCCGGCTGGTGACGGCCCGGCTCTCCTCCTTGGAGAGCTTCCCGTCAATCCGGCTTCCGTTGAACCAGACCTCGCCGGAGGTGGGCTTATACAGGCGGATGATGGTGCGGCCCGTGGTGGTTTTTCCACAGCCGGACTCCCCCACCAGGCCGAAGGTCTCCCCCTTGAACACCTCAAAATTAACGTCGTGCACCGCTTTTGAGGGCGTTTTGCCCTGGTAAAAGTATTTGCAGAGGTGCTTTACCTCCAGCACGGGGACTTTTTTCTCACTCATTGCACTCTCTCGCCTCCTTCAGCTGCTGCTGGATCCGCTCCTTCAGCTCCGCCGGCATCTCCACCTTGGGCGCGTCCGGGTGCAGCATCCATGTGGCGGCGTAGTGCGTATCCGAGACCTTAAACATCGGCGGCTCCCGCTCAAAGTCGATTTTCATGGCGTAGTGGTTTCGGGGGGCGAAGGCGTCCCCCTTGGGCGGATAGAGCATGTTGGGCGGCGTGCCGGGAATTACCATGAGCTTGCTGCTGCCCTTGGTCTCCAGGCTGGGCATGGAGGCCAGCAGGCTCCAGGTGTAGGGGTGTCTGGGGTCGTAGAAGATGTCCTCCACGGTGCCCGCCTCCACGATCTTACCCGCGTACATCACATACACCCGGTCCGCCATATTGGCCACCACCCCCAGGTCGTGGGTGATGAAAATAACGGAGAGGTTCTTCTCCCGCTGTATTTTCTTGATGAGCTCCAGGATCTGGGATTGAATGGTCACGTCCAGGGCGGTGGTGGGCTCGTCGCAGATAAGCAGCTCCGGGTTGGACGCCAGCGCGATGGCAATAACAATCCGCTGCCGCATACCGCCGGAGAACTGGAAGGGGTACTCGTTGAACCGCTTTTCCGCCTCGGGAATGCCCACCGCCTTCATCAGCTCCAGGGCCCGGGCCGCAGCCTCGTTCTTGGGCATCTTCTGCTTGATTACCAGCGTCTCCGCGATCTGCTTGCCTATGCGCATCACCGGGTCCAGCGCGGACAGGGGGTCCTGGAAAATCATGCCGATCTCGCTGCCCCGGAGGCTGGCAAACTCCTTATCCGGAATTTGCAGCAGGTCCCTGCCCTTGTAGAGGATTTCGCCGCTGTCAACGACCGCGTTCTCCGGCAGGATCCGGGTCACCGCCTTGGTTGTCACGGATTTTCCCGAGCCGGACTCCCCCACGATCGCCAGCGTCTCTCCCTTGTTCAAGTGGAAGTCCACGCCCCGGATGGCGTGAACGGCGCCAGCGAACGCGTTGAAATGAATATGGAGGTTTTTTACCTCAAGTATTTTTTCCAAAGCGTTTTCTCCTTCTTTAGATCAATCCAGCTTGAGGTGCTTCTTTAAGAACGCCGCCACCTGCGGGTAGCAGTCCAGCTGGTTTTTCCGCTTGGAGAGGCCGTGTCCCTCGTCCGTATACAGCAGGTACTCCACCGGCACGCCGCGGCTGCGCAGGCTCTCCACGATCTGCTCCGCCTCGCTCACCGGCACCCGGGGGTCGTTGGACCCGTGGACCACCATCAGGGCCGCCGTAATCTGGTCCACCTTGTGGATGGGGGACACCTGCCGGAGAATGTCGCGGTGGTGCTCCAGACTGCCGTACTCGCTCTCCCGGTGGGCCCGGCGGTACTCCGCCGTATTCTCCAGGAACGTCTCCAGGTTGCTCATGCCCACGGTGTCCACACCAGCCGCCCAGAGGTCCGGATAGAACGCGGTGCAGGCCAGGGTCATGTAGCCGCCGTAGCTGCCGCCCATAACCGCCACCTTGTCCGCGTCCGCCAGGCCCTCCTTCACCAGATGTTCGGCCAGGCAGGCGGCGTCGCGGACGCTGTCCAGCCGCTTCTCCACGTCGTCCAGGTGGACGTAGGTCCGGCCGTAGCCGGTGGACCCGCGCACATTGGGTGCCACGATCGTCAATCCCTGGCTGACCAGGTACTGGATCAGGGGAGAGAACATGGGCCGCTCCTGGCCCTCGGGTCCGCCATGGACCTCAATGGCCACGCTGCGGGAGTTCCCCTTCCCCTTGTAGACCCAGTAGGGGACGCTCAGGCCGTCGAAGGAAGCAAACCGGCAGAGTTCCGGCTCCACCAACCCGTCCGGGTCCAGGCCCTCCAGACTGGTGAAGGTCATGCGCTGGACGCAGTCGCTGTCCAGGTCCAGCATCCAGACGTCCGCCGGGCGCTTGCCGCTGCTGAGCGTGACCAGAAGGCGGTGGCTCTTCTCCGCCCAGCTGGTCCCATAGTAGGCCATGACGCCCTTGGGCATGGCGGGGGTATTTTCAAAGGCGCCGGTAACGGTGTTGTAGATCTCCAGCGCCGTGTAGCCGTCGCGGTTGATCTTGATGGCCAGGTATTTGCCGTCGCTGCTGAGGGACACGTCCTCCAGGTCCCAATTCTCCTCGTAGATCTTGGTGATGGACTCCCCGGCCACGTCGTAATAGGCCAGGTACTGGAATTCGCTGTCCTTATCCGTGAGGAAGTAGAAGCCGCTGCTGTCCCCCTTCCAGGCGGGCCGCACGTACTGTCCGCCGCAGCCGGGGTTCTTGTCGATGTTCTTCGCGGTTTTGGCCTCGGTGTCCAGAATCCACAGGCTGTTGTCCGCCTGCCCCCGCATCCGGTTGTAGAGCTGGTAGCGCCCGTCCGGAGACATGGCCGCCGGCATGTTCCAGTACTCGTCGTCACAGACCAGAAGGATTTCCTGCCGCCCCGTCTCAATGTCCATCTGACAGAGGTCGAAGTTGCCCGGGTCCCGCCCGTTGCAGGTAAAAACAACGGTCTTTCCGTCGGGCTTGAGGCCGCCGAACTGGTGGCGGGCGGCGGGATTGGCGGTGAGGGCCCGGGGCTCCTGGCCGGGGACCAACATATGGAGCTGCTCCTGCTCGTTGCCGCCGGTGTCCATGGTGAAGAACACGGTCCCGTTTTTGACCGTCATATTCCACACCCGCTCCTTAAAGAAGGTCCGCTGCACCTCCTCGCCGGTGGAGAGGTTCTTCTCCCAGATCTGGTTCACGCCGCTGCGGGTGCTCAAAAAGACGAACCGGTCCTCCGCCAGCCACCGGCCGGAGGTGGACGAGCCGATATTGAAATACTGGTTGATGGTTCCCATAAAGATACCTTCCTTTCCTTACACGCCCCGCATACGGGGGTCGAACGCGTCCCGCAGACCGTTGCCGAACATATTGAACGCCAGCATCAGCGCCGAGACCACCAGCGCCGGGAACAGCGTCAAGTGGGGGCTGCTGGTCAGCACCTTCTGCCCTTCCGCCAGCAGCACGCCGATCGAGGGCTCTGGCGCCTGGATGCCCAGGCCCAGGTAGGACAGGAAGGACTCCGAAAAGATGGCGGAGGGCACCGCGAAGGTGGCCTGGGTGATAATGGGTCCAATGGCGTTGGGGAGGATGTGCCGGAAGATCAGGGTCCGGTCCGGCGCGCCCATGGTCCGGGACGCCATTACATATTCATAGTCCTTGTAGCGGTAGAACTGTGCCCGGATCATGCGGCTCATGCCGATCCAGCCGGTGACAATCAGCACCAGGATAAAAGACCATACGCCCGCGCCCAGCACCATGATAAAGAGGATGGACATAACCAAAAACGGGATGCCGCCCAGAATTTCCGCAAGGCGCTGCATCACCATATCCACCTTGCCTCCGTAGTAGCCGGAGACCGCGCCGTAGACGACGCCGATAAAGCAGTTGATGAGCACTGAGATGACGCCGATGAGCAGGGAGATCCGGGTGCCCCGCCAGAGGCGCACGAAGAGGTCCCGGCCGATGTTGTCGGTGCCGAAGATAAAGTAGTGCTCCTCAGCGCCCTTGTATTTGTAGAGGTCCAGCTTGATGACGGCCTTTTCAACCTCTTTGTTCCGGAACTTCCAGGTATATTCTTTTTTGATCTCCTTCACCGCGTCCCCGTACTCCTCCAGGTCCGCCTTGAAGACATCCATCTCCACGCACCCGTCCGCAATGCCGAAGTTCTCCAGAACAGGGATCCGGGGGGGCAGTGTGCCGAAGCTGGTGTGCTGCTCCCGGAAGTGGTAGGGGCTCATCATGGGTCCAAAGACCGCCATAAAGATAATGAGGAGGATGATCCACAGGGATATTATGGCGGCCTTGTTCTTCTTGAACCGCAGATAGGCGTCCTTAAAGAAGCCTATCGCCTCCCCCTCAATATTCTGGTCGAAGATTTTGTTCCCCGCCACCCGCTCGAACTCCCCTGCCGGGATTTTCTCCCGGGCGATCTGTTCCGCGTCGAGGGGCGCCGGCACTTCCAGTTTATTGATCTTTTTACTCACGCACCTTACCTCCTCCAATTCTGATTCTCGGATCTACAATGCCGTAGGAGAGATCCACCAGCAGCATGGACAGCAGGCCGATCAGGGAATAGAAAAACAGCACCGCGATGGTCAGATAGTAGTCCGAGGTCTGGATAGATCCCGCGGTCAGGGAGCCAATTCCCGGGATGCCGAAGATGTTCTCCACCACCATGGAGCCGCCCAGCAGGTTCATGAACATGGGAATAATCACGTTGCACAGGGGGATAAAGGAGTTGCGCAGGGCGTGGCGCACGGTGGCCTGCACCTGGGTCAGTCCCTTGGCCTTGGACAGCAGCATATACTCCGAGTTCAGCGCCTCGAACAGCTCCGCCCGCATGTACCGCGTGATTGTGGCGATACCGCCGAAGGACAGCGCCAGGATAGGCAGGATCATGGAGACAAATTTGGAGAATGAAAATCCGGGGTCCAGCTCCAGCAGGAACGGGAACCACTCCAGCTTATACGCGAAAATATACTGGAGCAGGGAGGCGAAGACGAAGGCCGGGACGGATACATTAAATACCACCATGGCGGAGATGGCGTGGTCCCAGAGGGTGTTCTTCTTCAGCGCCGCCGTAATGCCGAAAATCAGCCCCACCGGGATGGTCAGCAGCAGGGAAAAGATATTGAGCATAACGGTCAAGGGGAGCTTGTCCTTGATGATGGTGAAGACAGGGCGCCTGGGGTACAGGGTCATGGACTCGCCAAAATCGAAGGACAGGAAGTTCTTAATGAAGATAAAGTACTGTTCCCCCAGGGACTTATCCAGGTGGTAGCGCGCCTCCATGGCGGCCTTGATCTCCGGCACGGCGTTTTCGCCCGCCACATCGCCGGGGATCAGCCGGATGGCAAAAAAGCTCAGGCTGATGATGATAAACAGCGTCAGCACCATAGCAAGCAGGCGCTTCACGATGTATTTGAGCAAAGATGGTCCCCCTTTCCAAAGGATAGATAGGGGATAAGGGGCTGTTGTGGAACAGCCCCTTATCCGATTTCAACTGTGCCTGCGTTCTTTGCCTCCGTTAGCCGGCAATGATGTCGCTCTGATAGTAGCCGTGGCCAGCCCAGGGCAGATACTCGTCGGTGGGCAGAATGAGGCGCTCGCTGTACATAACAACGTTGTCATTCTGCATGACGGGGACGAAGCAGCCGTAATCCAGCAGCATGTCCTCCATCTTGGCCAGGGCGTCGATCTTGCCGTCGATGTCGTTGACCAGGCTGCCGTAAACACACTCGTACTGGAGCTTATCAAACTCCTCGTTGGCAAAGCCGGTCTGGTAGGGATCGGCGTAGCCGGTGGTCCACACGTTCAGGGTGGCCCAGGGGTTGAACTGGTTGGCCAGGCGCACGCCCAGACCCAGGTCGTAGTCGCCGGCGCGGTAGGCGTCATAGGCGGCAGAGGGGGGCATGGCCCGCAGGGTCAGAGTGAAGCGGTCCTTGCCAAACAGGTTCTCAAGGCTCTCCTGGAGGATCTCAGCCTGGCGCTTCTGCTCCTCCTGGCCCTCAAAGTAGATATACTCCACGCTGACAGGGGTGCCGCCGTTGGCCTCATAGGCCTTGTCGAAGAGCTCCTTGGCCTTCTCCTCGTCGGTGGCATACTTCTCCGTATTGGCCTTGGCCTGCGCGGTGTCGCGGAAGAAGCCGTCGCCGGTCATGATGGCGGTGGAGACAATATAGGGAGCCGAGGGGTAGAGCTTATAGACGTCCTCGCAGATGCGCTCACGGGGCGTGCCGTAGTAGAGGGCGTTGCGGAAGTCCTTGTCCTGCATGATGGTGTTCTTGGAAGCGCCGTTCACAAAGTAGCCCCAGACGTTGGGGGAGAGGGTAGCCATAGCCCGGGGATCATTCTTGTGCTGGAGGTAGTCCTCGCCCAGCAGGGAGTGCTGATCCAGCTCGCCCTTCTCAAACATCTCCTTGCGGGTGGCGTTGTCGCTGATGTAGCGGCGGGTGATGCTGTCAACCAGGTACCAGCCCTCCTTGACCAGGGGATCGTCGTCGTTGCGGACGAACTTGTCATGGCCGTCGGTAATCCACTCGGTCAGAGTGAAGTAGCCGCAGGAGGGGGTGGTCTCCAGAGAGGTGCCGTAGGTGGTGCTGGTGCGGTCAGCGTTCATGCACGCCTCGTAGACATCCTCCTTGACCGGCCAGATGAGCATACCGATGGTGGTGAAGAAGTCAATCTCCGGGGCGGGATACTCCATCGTGAACTCCAGCTCATAGTCGCCCACGACCTTCACGCCCACGTCCTCCCAGGCGCAGTTGCCGGAGAAGTACTCCTTGGCGTTCTTGACCACGCAGGTGTCGAACATGTAGGAGGCGTTCTTGTTGACCAGCAGGGGATCGAGGAGCATCTTCATGCTGTACTCATAGGTGTAAGCGTCAATGGGAGTACCGTCGTTCCAGACCAGGTCCTCGCGGAGCTTCACGTGCCAGGTCGTACCGCCGTCATCCGTGGTGGGCAGCTCGGCGGCGTGGTGGGGCACATAGGAGATCGTGCTGCTGCCGTCCATGTTTGCCAGGATGTCCACAAAAGTGCCCAGATTGATAAACACCTTGGAGTTTGTGTACATGTGGGGGTTAAAGGTCGCCATAGTGGTGGTCCAGGTGCGCAGGTCCTTGGGCCCGTCATAGGTGTTCTCATCCGGCAGGTCGCTGTCCGTGTTGCCGGAGTTGTTGCCGCCTTGGTTCTGGTTCTGTCCTTGGTTGTCGTTGCCGCCCTGGTTGGGCTGCTGGTTGTTTCCGCCGCAGGCGGAGAGCAGCATGACGCACAGGAGCAGCAGTGCCAGTAGTCTCTTCCTCATTTCTTGGGATCCTCCTTCATAATATGGGGGTGTCATTCTCAGCAAAAACTTCAACCCTAAGTTCTTGCGAGAACCGGTTCATGCGGCCATATCCGGCGGCATAAAGGGCGGCGGACCCGCAGCGGTCAGCCCCATTGTTTGCAAGGGGTGCCCCCTTGCAAACAGAAGAGCCGGCTCTTCTGTGATTTTGGACGATGTATAGAATCACAGCCGCTTTGGGCACTTCGTATCAATTATGCCTGTCGAATTGTGTCGCATTATGGCGCATTGTATCATACTTTTTATCGTTATGCAAGAGTCAATTGAAATTTTTGCACGGCTTTTTGTAAAATGTTTACATGCCCCACAGGGTGACGGGCAGGCCCGCGAAAAAACGTGCGCCGACGGCTGTCCAACCGTGGCGCACGCGATTCTAAATGGGGGACAAGGGCTTCTCTGCCTCAGATCCGTTTCAGCTGCCGGGCATTCTCGTCGCTGAGCTGCTGGCTGACGGCCATCTTCCGGATAATCTGTTTAACAGTATTTTCCAGAGCGGTGCCCTCCCGGTAGTCGGCAGGATAGATGAAGTCCACCCGGCCCTGGCGCAGCAGCTGTTCCACGCCCTTCTGGTTGGCCTTCTGATATACAGCCAGGGCCTGCCCGCCGTAGGCCCGCATCATCTTCATGCAGGGCACGTCGCTGAGGCCGTCGCCAATGTAGATCATGTTGGTGAAGGGCACCCGCTTGCTGTCGTCGGGCATGGAGTCGTTGAGGGTTTTGTCGTCGGAGACGTCCAGCACGCCCTTGTTAATCCGGTAGACAAACTGGGTCTTGGCGGTAAAATTCACGGCCAGCTTAGGCCAGACGGGGCGGCCCTCGCCGTCGTAGTAGAACTCGCTGGCGTAGACCTCCTTGAATGCGCCGGCGACCGCGCTGCCCTCAATAATCTCCCGCAGTCCGGAGGAGATGATGTAGTGCTCCACCTGCACCTCCAGCTGCCGGCCGTACTGGCTGATTCTGCTGAACCAGTCCGCCACCCCGTGGAAGAAGGCGATGTCCTGCCCGCAGCGCTTGAGGCTGTCCCGGGTAAGCGGGACGCCCAGCTCCGCGCACTTGCGGACCATCGTATACATGTAGGCCAGGACGCTGTCCATGTGTTCCTGGCGGCCGAAGTCATTGGCCTCCCGCCAGAAGTCGTCGGGGGCCATGCCCAAGCTGGGGATGAAGGCGTAGTTCTCCATATCCTGGGTGCAAAGGGTTTTGTCGAAGTCGTAGAGCAGGGCGACGATGGTTTTTCCTTCCATGGCGGTGCTCCTTTCTTTCTCTGTTTGGATTTCAACAAAAAGGGGCGGCTTTTTAGCCGCCCCTCTCAGTCCTTTTTATAGTTGCGGCCAAATTGCAGGTCGTCCAGCACCCGGGTGTCGCCAAAGTCCGAGGAGTCCTCCTCAAAGGGGTCCTCCTCCGGCAGGGCGGCGGAAAACGCGGCGACCACTGCCGCCGTCTCCTCCGGTTCCGGGACCGCCGGGGTCTGGACCGGCGGCTCCGCCGCAGGTGTTGGCGGGGTTGGGGCCGGGGTCGGAGCTGGGGCCGGGACTGGCGCGGGGTCGTCCATGGGCATCTCGGGCAGCAGCTCCAGCAGGGCCAGCTGGTCCTTGCAGGCGGCGGTTACGTCCCGGATGAAGGCCCGCAGCCGCTCCTGCCCCAGGGCCAGGCGCTTACGTTCAGCCTCCAGCTCCCTGTCCACCTTGGCCCGCACCTCCTCCAGACGCTGCTCCTGAGTGGCAACGGCCTGCTCCACCTGTGCCTGCCGGGCCTGGGCGGCGGAGGACGCCTCCGCAATCAGGCTGTTTCTCTTCAGCTCCGCCTCCGCCAGCATGGTGGAGGCCATTTTCTGGGCGGTCAGCAGGGTGGAGCTCATGGCCCCTTCCATATCCCGGTATTCCGCCAGCTTTTCGGTTACAGTTTTCAGCTTGGATTTCAGCGCGGCGTTCTCCTTGTAAAGAGCGGAGTAGTCCTCCGTCAGCTTGTCCAGGAAATCGTCTACGCTGCTCATATTATAGCCGCCCATAACGGACTTGGCGAACGTGCAGTTCGCCACCTCCTGCGGGGTCATCATAGTGTGCTTCCCTCCCTATTGATACTCTAAAACCAGAAGACCTGGTCCAAACCGGCGGTCACGCCCCTATGCCGCCGCGCGGCAGGCTGGGATCACCGCCGCAGGCAAGAGGGGATTGGCCGTCCGCCTAGGACCAAAGTCCGTTGCTCTCCAACTCGTCAATAAGCTCTCCCTGGATATCCACGGAGTAGGGGGTAATGATGTAGGTATTGGCAGCCACCTTCTTAATCTTGCCCTCCCCCGCGTAGGCCACGCCGGAGAGGAAGTCGATGAGGCGGCGGGCGATATCCTTGTGGGTGGACTCCAGGTTCACCACCACGGTGCGCTTCTCCTTGAGATGGTCCGCGATTTCGCTGGCGTTCTCAAAGCGCTCGGGCTTGACCAGCACCACCTTCAGCTGGGTAGTGGCGTGGATGTTGACCACCTTGCCCCGGCGGCTGTCCACGGAGCCCCGGTCGTAGCGGGGACGCTCGTCGAAGAAGGGAGAGTCCCGCTCGTCGTCAAAGGTCTCGTCGTAATCCTCGTCCTCGTCGCTGATGGGGTTGATCATTCTTTTGAGATTATCAAGCAAGCTCATGGTGGGAACCTCCAGTTCTCATTGGTACTGCCGCCGGCCGAAGATGGCGGAACCGACCCGGACCATGTTAGCCCCGGCGGCGATAGCATCCTCAAAGTCGTCGCTCATACCCATTGATAAGTATTCAAAGCTATTATCATACAAATTCCGTCCTATGTCAACATAAAGGCGATACACTTTTTCAAAATACGGCAAATTTCCCTGCGGCTGGCGTGCCGCGGGGGGCACGGTCATGAGGCCCAGAACCCGGATATGGGCAAAATCCCGGGCCTGAGCGGCGGCGTCCGCCAGGAGTTCGGGGGCGAATCCGCTCTTGCTCGCCTCGCCGCCGATGTTCACCTCCAGCAGCACATCCTGCCGCAGGCCCCGCTGTCCGGCCTGGCGGTCGATTTCCGCCAGGAGCTCCAGGGACCCAGCGGAGTGGATCAGAGACGCCCGGCCCACCACCTGCCGGACCTTGTTGCGCTGCAAGTGGCCGATGAAGTGGAGGGGCGCGCCGTCGTAGGCGTTCTCCGCCAGCTTGCCCAGCATCTCCTGGACCCGGTTCTCCCCCAGGGCGTCGATGCCCGCGTCCACAGCCTCCTGGCAGGCGGCGGCGGTATTCATCTTGCTTGCGCCCACCAGAAGGATGTCCTTAGGGTCCCGTCCGGCCCGCCGGGCGGCCTCCGCCATGCGCGAGCGGACGCCCGCGATATTTTCCGCAATCCCCATCAGCGAATCACCTTTCCGTCATATAGTTCCGCCGCGGCGGTAATGACCGTATCCCCAGCCCGGAGCCTGCGGCCTTCCCGGCTGTTCTCCGAGCCGCTGTTGGCCAAGGCGTCCTCGTCCGGGACCACCAGAAGGTAGTCCTCCTCCTGCCAGAGCACCTGTACCGGCTTGCGGCGGGCGTAGCGGCCCCAGAGGCAGTAGACGCAGGTAGAGGACTCAGTCTTCTGCTGCCCGGCGCTGTCCAGCACCGGCTGGCCGTCCTCGCCGGTCACCGGCAGGCTCTCCACCCGCACGGCGCTGCGGGGCACCCGGATACCGGAGAAGGTGTCAAAAATAATCTGGGCGTTCTGCCGCCGCAGGAGGGTGGTGAGGCTGAGGAACTTCTCAGAGGAGAAAACCACCACCCGCATGCCGTCCTGCTGGGGACTGACGCTGCTGACCCGCATAGACATATCCCGCTCCAGACCGTTCTGGAACCGGACCGTCACAGTGTCCCCCTCCGACAGACGGCCCACGTCCTCCGCCTTCATCAGCGTGGCAAAGGCCCACTTGTCTCCGTAGACCATTTTCCCAACGCCCGCCGCCCCCTGCTCCGGCTGGATCTCACCGTAGCGCTCCGGGGTGAGCATCTCCAGCATCTCCAGGTTCAGAACGGACTCGTAGCCGTCCACCAGGCTGGAAAAGATTCCGGCTCTGGGCGCGGCCACCCGGGCGGTGTTGGGGTCCGCAGCGGCGGAGAGCGCGGAAATCTGCTCCTGGAGCCCGGCGATGGCGGTCTCCAGGTCCCCGGTGCCGGAGTAGGCGTAGCTCCGCTTGAGCACGGCGGCGCGCAGGGCCCCGGCGCTGTCCCCGGAGGCTTTCTCCCCGGCCAGGGACTGACGGAAAGCCAGCAGGGCGTCACGGATTTCGTCATCCAACCGGGCGGAGGCCTGGGTCCCGGCAGCCAGAGACCGGGCGTACTGGAGCTGCTCCAGCTGTTCCTCCAGGGCCCGCAGGGCGTTGGCGTTGTCCAGGGCCTGGGCGCTCTGGTAGATGAGGGCCACCGCGCCGCCCTTGCCCACCCGTTCCCCCTCGCTCCGGTTGGAGTAGACCAGCTCCCCGCCTCCGGCGAGGACCTCCTCGTCCCGCACCACGTAGCCGCTGACGGTCACCGCGTTCTCGCCGGTGAATTCGTAGGCCACGGTGGTGGTGTAGGGGTCCATAAAGTATGCGGCCATATTGAAGCCGAAGTAGGCGATGACGGCCAGGAAGATGGCGGCCATAGCCAGCCGCATGGCCAGGGTGCTGTTTTTCATAACGGGTCTCCTTGGGTCGTGTGTAAAAGGGGGTTCGGGGGGCCTACACGGTCTCCTCCCACTCGCTCAAATCCACGGTCCGCATGGGGCTGACAGTGGAGATGGCATGTTTGTAAATCAGGTTCTGTTTGCCCTCCGCAGTGAGGACCACGGTAAAGGAATCGAAGCCGGTAATGGTCCCCCGCATCTGGAAGCCGTTCATGAGGAACACGGTGACCGGGGTTTCGTTCCGTCTTGCGGAGGCCAGGAACACGTCCTGGAGGTTGGGTGATTTCGACATAGCGTCTACCTCTCTTTTATGTATTCGGCCGGAAGCCGGGGGCTTGTCCGGCCCGAGGCTATTGTAGACCCTTTGCGGCAAGAAATTTTGTCGCATTTTGGAGAGCGGCGGCAAAATCCCGCTCTTTTTCCCAATAGATCCAGTGGATGTCTGGATTCCTCCGCAACCAGGTAAGCTGCCGCTTGGCGTACTGCCTGGATCGCAGCTTCACCTGCTCCACCGCCTCCTCCATGGAGATGGTTCCGTCCAGGGCGGCTAGGAGTTCCTTGTAGCCGATGGCCTGCATGGCGGTGGCGTCCCGGGGGACCTCCCGCCGCAGCAGCTCCCGGACCTCCCGCTCCAGCCCGGCAGACATCATCTCGCTGGCCCGCCGGTCGATGGCGGCGCGCATGTCCTCCCGGTCCCGGTAGGCCAGGCCGATGAAGAGCGGGGCGTAGCGGCTGGGCTGGGCCTGGGTCTCCCGGTTGTGCTCGGAGATGGTCTTCCCGGTCTCCCGGTAGACCTCCAGGGCCCGGAGGATTCTCTTTTCGTCGGCGGGGTGGAGCCGCCCCGCGGCCTCGGGGTCGATCTCCCGCAGTTCCTCCAGAAGGGGCCCCACGCCGTTTTCCTCCAGCTCCTGCTGCAGGGCCTGCCGGACCGCCCCGCCCGCGCCGCCGGGCGCGAAGGTGCGTCCGGCGATAATGGCCTCCAGGTAGAGCCCGGTGCCGCCCACCAGCACGGGGAGCTTGCCCCGGCTCAAAATATTTTGGATGTAGAGGTCCGCCGCCTGGGCGAACCGGGCCACGGACCAGTTCTCCGCTGGGTCCGCGACGCCCACCATGTGGTGGGGCACGTCCTCCATCTCGTCCATGGTCGGCGCGGCGGTGCCCACGGTCATGCCCCGGTAGATCTGCATGGAATCGACGCTGACCACTTCCCCGTTGTAACGCTGGGCCAGCTTGACGCCCATAGTGGTCTTCCCGCAGGCGGTAGGGCCGGAGACGCAGAGGATTCTTGGCTGTTGCATGGGGGCCTCCCTTCTTCATTTGCGGCCTGGGACTGGGGAGCGGGGTCCGCGCCCGAATCACCGCGGCGCGGGGTCGTCGCTGAGCCCCAGCAGGTAGTCCGAGGACACCTTATAGTGCTCGCAGATCAGCGCGATCTTCTCAGCGGTGGTGGTTTGTTTTCCGGTTTCCATCTCACTAACCCGACTCTTTGCAACGCCAATCGCCTTTCCCAAGGCTGTCTGGGTTTCACCGTGGGATTTTCTGATTTCCAAAAGCCTCTTCCCAAACAGTTCTTTAGAAAACATGAAAAGCTCCTTGACAAGTTACGGAATCCGGAATATAATGAAGTTACGGAAATCGGAACAAAGGAGAAATTCCACTATGACAACACTCCGAGATCTCTACAGCGATCAATACACCGCAAAGCGTCCGGACACGGCGGAATTCCGCGCCCTCCAGGAGGCGGACCTACGAAACTGGGAGCAGGTGGAGGCCGCCATGGGGAAGCGGTTTGTAGAGCGGTGCCTGAACCAGCGGCTGGCCCTGGAGGCGGACCTGCGCTACAACGACTTCCGGGAGGGCTTTTTACTGGGGGCCTCCCTGCTGCTGGAGCTGCTCTGGGAGGCTGGTAAGGAACATTCTACGCCCTTTTGAACATTTTTTCAATCTCGTATTTTGTTAATTTCACTTTTACGGGCCTGCCGTGGGGGCAGAACTGGACTTCTCCGCTCTGGACCCTGCTGATGAGGGCCCGCAGCTCCGCCGGGTCGCTCTTCCATCCGCCCTTGATGGCGGCCTTGCAGGCCATGGTGTGGAGCATGGCGTCCCGGGCGCCGGCGGGGTCCGCCCCGCCGGTGAGGAGCTTGTCCGCCAGCAGTTCCAGGGTCTCCCGGGCCAGTCCTATGTCGATCTCCGCCGGGATGGCCCGAAGCACCAGGCACCCCGCGCCGAAGTCCTCGGCCTCGAAGCCGAACTCCTCCAGCAGCGGCAGCTGTTCCAGCAGCGCGGCGTACTGCTCCTGCTGCAAGTCCACCCCCACGGGGGCCAGGAGCTGCTGGCGCATGACAGGTTCCGCGCTGGCCTTCAGGCGGTCGAAGTGAATGCGCTCATGGGCGGCGTGCTTGTCGATGAGCCACACATCGTCTCCGTCCTCAGCGATGATGTAGGTCCGCAGCACCTCTCCGGCGAAGCGCCAGGGGGCGGGCTCTGTGGGGGCGATGGCGGTCTGTACCAGCTTCTCCGGCTCTCTGGGTTTCTCCCGGGGTGCGGCGGGCCGCGCCGGGGGCACGGCGGCGGGTTGGAACTTTTCCCGGGGCGGCTCCGGCTTCAAATCCGGCTTTACCGGGGCCCGGAAGACGGAC
>CATIYU010000376.1 GCA_949739085.1 uncultured Eubacteriales bacterium
ATTTTGAGGCCCTTGGATTTTCACTATCCAAGGGCCTCTGAGGTCTTGAAATCTCTCAGTTTTTTCACCAAAAATCTTTTTTGACCTCTTTTTCTGGCGGAGCGGGTGGGATTCGAACCCACGGACGGTTGCCCGTCAACTGATTTCGAGTCAGTCCCGTTATGACCACTTCGATACCGCTCCCTATATCTGTCCGCCGCGCGGGCGGAGAGCCCCTGGCCTGCGCAGGGCCGCCCCGGCGTACGCATGTTATTGTAACACAGCTCAGCCAGTTTCGCAAGGGGGTTCCAGATACTTTTCCGCCACAGATTTCATAGCGCCGCCGGAGGACTATTCCTCCAGGTACAGCGGCAGAAACCGGGCCATGGATTGGGCGATGTAGGCGATGTTTTTCTCTTCCAGCGTCACGTCCCGCCGGGTCCCCAGCCAGGGGATGTAGTACCCCAGCCCCGCCAGACGGCGGCAGGCGCAGACCGCGACGTTCCGCTTAAACCGCCGGTGGTC
The DNA here is from genome assembly GCA_949739085.1 of uncultured Eubacteriales bacterium. The sequence goes on from CATIYU010000376.1 coordinate 505, forward strand.
GGAGGGGTAGTAGGACAGGCCCTGGTCCAGCAGCCGGGGATGGACCGCCCCGGCGTCCGGAAAGGCCTCCCTCAGGGCCGCCAGCAGTCCGGCGTCCCAGCGGCTCTGCCGGGAGGGCATCAGCAGCAGGTGTTCCCCGTCCCCCACGCAGTCAAAGTTGAGGAAGAGCGCGCTATTGGCGCTGTCAAAATGTTTTTTCCGGAAGGCGGAGGCCCCCAGAAGGTTGCGGTTGTTGTTGTCAAAGAACACCAGACACACCCTCTTGTCCCTGTTGGCCGCTTTTGCCGCCGCCAGCAGGGCCAGCACGCCGGAATCACCGGCATTGGCGCTGGTCCGGCAGGCGGGGCCGTAGGCCGCCGCCCACAGCGCCGCCACCGCCAGAATGAGAAACAGCGGCAGCATCAGCTCCGGCTTGTTCAGGGGGAAGCTGACCGCCAGGGCGGCCAAAAAGGCCAGGGCAGCCAGCGCCAGCGCCGCCGTCAGGTGGTAGAGCACGTGGGCCGCCACGTTGGTGGGGGAGACGAAGTTGGGGAAGAGGGAGCGGGCGGCGGTGTCGTAGTGGGCGCAGAGGAAGACCCGCGCCCGGTCCGGGTCCCCGGCAATGACGTTGACGCTGCCGTTCAGTTTGCCGTAGGACTCCTCCTGGGCCCGCCAGCCCGAGCGCTTCAGCTCGCCCAGCAGCCACTGGCGGAATTCCGCCTTCTGTCCCCCGGTCCTGCGCACGGGATGGACGGTCTGGAGGTACTTCTTATATGTCTCAATCTGCTCCATAGCGGCTCCTTCCTCCCAGCTTTGGTTAAAGTCCCTTCTTGTACGCCTCGGCCCCGGCGATAAGCTCCTCCGCGCCCGCCAGAATGGCCGGGGTGATCTGGTCGCCGCCGGTGAGGCGGGCCAGCTCCCGCTTCCGGCGCTCCCGGTCCAGACGCAGCACCTGGGTGTAGGTCCGGCCGTCCCGCTCCCCCTTTTCCACGCAGAAATGGGTGTCCGCCATGGCGGCCAGCTGGGGCAGGTGGGTGACGCAGAGGACCTGCTTGCGGCGGCTGACCTGGGCCAGCTTGGCCGCCACCTTCTGGGCGGCCCGGCCGCTGACGCC
>CATIYU010000377.1 GCA_949739085.1 uncultured Eubacteriales bacterium
GAGGCCCGGGCGCCGGAGCGGACGGACACCAGCAGGGGGTTGTCCATGTCGCCGAACTTCTTGCCGGTCATCTCCTCCAGCTTGCCCATATAGGTCATAATCTGTTCCTGGATTCCGGCGTTGATGGTGCGGTCATCCTCGTAGTACTGGGTGCAGGCCTCGGTGGTGATGGTGAAGCCCTGGGGGACGGGCATCCCCAGGTTAGTCATCTCCGCCAGATTGGCGCCCTTGCCGCCCAGCAGCTCCCGCATGGAGCCGTTGCCCTCGGAGAACAGGTACACAAATTTTTTGCTCACTTCTTTTATTTCCTCCTAAAGTCGATTGATCGTGGTATATGCTTTGGGGCTTCTATTATAAAAAGAAACCAACTGGTTTGCAAGAGATTTTTTCCAAAATTTTCGGGAATTTTTTACATTTTTTTGTTAGAAGTGTTTTCCTGATTCTTTTTTCTCAAGTCTGTTGATTTTTCCGGGGCGGGTGTGCTACAATGGATTTGATTTTGCATTAAGACCTCCCGTCCCTGCGGCGGGGGGCCGTGAGGAGGCAGCGCGATGACCGGTGGGACCCAACTCGTCATTCCCGGCCAGCCCCGGCTGGCGGAACAGCTCCGCCAGGCCGCCGGGCGGGACGCTCTGGGGCAGGCGGCGATCCTCAGCGGACAGGGGGACCTGGCCGCCGCCGCGCGGTTTCTGGCCGCCGCCATGGAGTGCGAGGGCCGGGAGAAGCCCTGCGGGACCTGCGGAGCCTGCCGGAAGGTGATGAGGAACATCCACCCGGACGTGGAGACGGTGGAGGACCCGGAGCACAAGAATGTATCCATCGACGTGCTGCGGCGGGTGGTGGGCGGCGCGTATGTCCTGCCCAACGAGGGCAAACGGAAAATCTATATCTTCCCGGACTGCTCCCTGTTGGACCCCAAGGCCCAAAACGTGCTGCTGAAGGTGCTGGAGGAGGGGCCGCCCCATGGGGCTTTCCTCTTCTGCGCGGCCAACAGCGCCGTGCTGCTGCCCACGATCCGGTCCAGGGCAGTGGAGTGGAAGCTGTCCGCCCCGGAGGAGCCCCCCGCCGCCGGGGAGAAAGCCCGGACTCTGTGCGCCCTCCTGGCGGAGGGCCGGGCGGCGGACCTGGCGGCATACTGCGCGGGGCTGGAGAGCGGCAAGACCAGCCGGGAGGAGCTGCGGGAGCTGCTCTCCGGCGCAAGGGATTTGACGGCGGCGGCGCTGGCCTGCTCCTACACCGGAGCGGGCGGCCCGGAGGAAGCCGCGCTGGCCCGGGCACTGGGGCGGCGGCGTCTGGCCCAAGCGGCGGAGATCTTCGAGGGATTTATCCGGCAGTGCAGCTATAATGTGGGCGTGGGGCACGCCGTTGGCGCTCTGGGTGTAGCTCTGATGGAATTGATGGCGAACTGATGTTTTACGTGAAACATGCTTTCGTTCAAAGAAATACTCCCAGCAGAACCTGTGGAAATTTTTTCAAACTGGCCATCTCCAGGGCCCAGCGCTGCGGCGGCAAGCGCCCTCAAAAACTGCGTATATACCGTTTTTCAGAAAGGAACCATTTCATGGCAGAAGTTGTCAGCGTCCGCTTTCGCGGCGGCGCGAAAAATTATTACTTTGACCCCCAGGGGCTCCAGGTCCAGCCGGGCCAATTCCTGGTGGTGGAGACCGCCCAGGGCCTGGCCTACGCCAAGTGCGTGGAGGGCAACCACGAGGTGCCCGGCGAGAGCGTGGTCCAGCCCCTGAGGACCGTGGCGCGCCTGGCCACCGAGAGCGACCACAAGGCCGCCGCCTACAACCAGAAGCGGGAGAAGGAAGCTTTCGGCATCTGCGAGCAGAAGATCGCCGCCCACGGGCTGGAGATGAAGCTGGTCAGCGTGGAATGCAGCTTTGAGGGGAATAAAATCATCTTCTTCTTTACCGCCGACGGCCGGGTGGACTTCCGGGAGCTGGTGAAGGATCTGGCCAGCGTGTTCCGGGCCAGAATCGAGCTGCGGCAGATCGGCGTGCGGGACGAGGCCAAAATGCTGGGCGGGATCGGCATCTGCGGCAGGCCCCTCTGTTGCAGTCAGTTTTTGGACGAGTTCATCCCCGTCTCTATCAAAATGGCCAAGACCCAGAACCTGAGTCTGAATCCCACCAAAATCTCCGGGGCCTGCGGGCGGCTGATGTGCTGCTTGAAGTACGAGCAGGGCGCTTACGAGGACGCCGCCAGCCGGATGCCAAAAAACGAGAGCTTCGTGGACACCCCCGACGGCGTGGGCAACGTCTGCGGCGTGGACCTTCTCCAGGAGCAGGTCCAGGTGCGGCTGGACGCCTCGCCGGAGTCGCCCCGGCGGTACAAAAACGGCGAAATCCGGGTCCTGCGCAACGGCAAGGGCTCCCGGGAGGGGATTGAGATCCCCAAGGACCGGCCCGCCCGGCAGTCCCCCGCCCTGGGGGACGGGGCCTCCCGCTTCAACCGGCGGGCAATCGCCGTTCCCTCCACCTTGGCTGGCGAAGCGCAGGAGACGCAGGACGGCCAGCGCCGGGACCGCCGCGGCGGACGTAGGGGCGGCGGCAAAAGCTGTCCCAACAAACCGAAAGGGGGCCCGCCCCGGCAGAAGCAGGAGAAGCGCCCGGAACAGGCGGAGAAGCTGCCCGTGCGGGGGAGCACCGGCATCACCGCCGAGAAAAAGGCCGCCGCCGACCGGGCGGCAAAGCAGGACGGCAAGACCGGGACCAATTTCCGCCGCTCCTACCGCAGGCCCAGAGGGAAAAACTGAGCTCCCCTGGGGAAAATAAACTGTTGACATTGCCTGGACGCGGTGCTATAGTACCTGTATCGAAATTGGCTTTGATGGAGACGAAACCGCCGGGAAACGCTCCAGAGAGGGGCGCGCTTGCTGCGAGCGCCCTGCGCGGACGGCGGCTGTACCACTCCTGAGCCGCCCGGGATGACCGGGACGTCTGCCGCACGTTACAGCGGCCGCGAGCGACAGCCCCAAAAAAGGGGCTGTAAGCAGGGTGGAACCGTGGAGTTTTTTGCTTCACCCCTGACATGTTGCAGGGGTGAAGCTTTTTTTTGCCCCTATTTTGAAAGGAGCTTTTTACCATGAGCGAAGAAAACATCTATTCCTTTGAAAACGAAGCTTTCCGCAAAACCTACTGGCACACCTGCTCCCACGTGCTGGCTCAGGCCATGAAGCGCCTGCACCCGGAGGTGAAGCTGGCTATCGGGCCCAGCATCGACAACGGCTTCTACTACGACTTCGACACCCCCCAGCCCTTTAC
>CATIYU010000378.1 GCA_949739085.1 uncultured Eubacteriales bacterium
CATAGACCTCGTCCATAATGGCGTACACGTCGTACTTGACGCACAGGTCCGCGATGAGCTTCAGCTCGCTGTAGGTGAACACCTTGCCGCTGGGGTTGGAGGGGTTGCAAATGAGGATGGCCTTGGCCCCCTGCCGGAAGGCGTCCTCCAGCACCTCGGGGTCAAAGCCGAAGTCCGGGGGGACCAGAGGCACGTAGATGGGCTCGCAGTCCGCCATAATGGCCTGGGCGTGGTAGTTTTCAAAGTAGGGGGAGAAGAGGATGATCTTGTCCCCCGGGTTGGTCAGGGCGAAGATGGTGTCCACCATGGCCTCCGTAGAGCCGATGGTCACCACGATTTCCCGGTCCGGGTCCAGCTTTCGGCCCATGAAGCGGCCGCACTTGCGGGCCAGGGCCTGCCGGAAGTTGGGCGCGCCCATCGTGATGGGGTACTGATGGGGGCCCTGCTGGCTCACCTCCGCCAGGCGGTCCATCATGGCCTGGGGCGGGTCGAAGTCCGGGAACCCCTGGGCCAGGTTGATGGCCCCCACGTCCAGGGCAATGCGGGTCATCCGGCGGATGACGGAATCAGTGAAGTGCTTGTTTCTTCTGCTCATTTCCTGCATGGTAATTTCAGTCCTTTGCTTGCGAAATAAAATCAAACCAATGGTTTCAGGGCGTCCGCTCCCACTGGAGACCGCGCCCGGCGAGGCCCCAGTCCTCCTCCCCGGCGGGGCTTGCCCCGGAGATCCTGAGGCGGTAGAGGGGGACGGCCACCTCGGGGCTGGGGACCCCGGCGGCGTAGTCCTCCGTGGCGATCTCCACGTTCTCCTCGGGGACAATGGCGAAGTTGTAGGTCTTTCCCACCTCCAGCTCCGCAGCCAGACTGCCTACGAATATGGTAAAGGGGCCGTCCTGGAACTGGGTGACCACCGCCACCTGGAGCGTCTCAGCGTTCAGGGTGTAATCCGGAAGCAGCTCCCGGACCGTGGCGGTGAATTCGCCGCTGATGTTCACCCGCATATGCTCCGCCGGGGCGGCGTCCCGGCTGTCCTCCAGAGCCCGCAGGTCCTCCTGGACCTCCAGCAGCTGGGAGCGCAGGGCGTCCCTCTCCCCGCAGACGGCGTCATATTGCGCCTGTGAAATTCCGCCGCAGCCCGCCAGCAGTCCGGCGCAGAGGAGCGCCGCGAGGGCTGGGAGCGCGCACTGCGGGGCGGAAGATGGCCGGTCCATTTCTCTGAAGCCCCCCTCAGCTGAGCTTGTCCAGCGCCGCGTTGAGCTTGTCAATGTCCTCCACCCGGAAGATCATATAGGCCAGGCCGTTTTTCTGCCCCGCGAAGGCGGAATACATATACTCAATGTCGATATCCGCCGCCGCCACCGCGCTGAGCAGCTCGCTGAGCCCGCCGGGGCGGTCCGGCACCGGGGCCTGCACCACCGGAGTGACCCGCAGGACATAGCCCCGCTCGCTGAGGGCCGCCGCCGCCCGCTTGGGGCTGTCCACGATCAGCCGGGCGATGCCGTAGTCGGCGGTTTCAGCGATGTTGATGGCGTGCATGTCGATGTGCTGCTCCGCCAGGATGCCGGTCACCTCCAGAAGCTGTCCGGCCCGGTTCTCCAGAAATACGGAAATCTGCTGAATAATCATTCTTTGGTCCTCCTGTTAAATTTTCCGGCGGTCGACGACCCGCACGGCCTTGCCCTCGCTGCGGGCGATGGACTTGGGGGCCGCAAGACGGACCTTGGCGTAGATGCCCAGCATGGCCTTCAGCGCCGCCACCAGGCTCTTTTCCATATCTGTAATCCGGCCCAGGTTGTCGGAGAAATTCTCCGGCGTCATCTCCACCAGGACCTCCAGGGTGTCGGAGTTATTCACCCGGTCCACAATAATCTGGTAGTTGGCCTGATAGCCCTGTTCCAGCAGCACGGTTTCAATCTGGGACGGGAACACGTTCACGCCCTTGACAATCAGCATGTCGTCGCTGCGGCCCATGGGCTTGGACATCTTCACATGGGTGCGGCCGCAGGA
>CATIYU010000379.1 GCA_949739085.1 uncultured Eubacteriales bacterium
AGACCGCGCGGCCGCCTCCGGTGTTCCATGAGCGTCAGGCTTCCACAGCCACCGCCTCCCGCCGGACGCCCGCCGGCTGCTGGATAATGGTGCCGGTCTTTCCGGCGATGCCGTCCCGGGCCTTCTCCAGGAGGGTAATCAGGGCCTGCCTGCCGGGCTTGGACTCCGCGAACTTTACCGCCGCCTCCACCTTGGGCAGCATGGAGCCGGGGGCAAACTGGCCGTCCTCCATGTGCCGCCGGGCCTCCTCGGGGGTGAGGCTGCTGAGCCAAGCCTCGTTCTCCTTGCGGAAATTGACCGCCACCTTTTCCACGGCGGTGAGGATAATCAACATATCGGCGTCCAGCTGCTCGGCCAGCAGCTCGGAGGCAAAGTCCTTGTCAATCACCGCCGCCGCGCCCTTCAGGTGGTTCTTTACCGTCCGGTACACGGGGATGCCGCCGCCGCCGCAGCACACCACCAGATGCCCGTCCTCTGCCAGGTGCCGGATGGCGCGGGCCTCCACAATCTGCTTCGGCTTGGGGGAGGCCCCATACCGCCGCCAGCCCCGCCCGGCGTCCTCCCGGACCAGATAGCCGGTCTGGGCGGAAAACGCCTTAGCCTCCTCCTCGCTCATGAACTTGCCGATGGGCTTGGAGGGGTTGTCAAAGGCCGGGTCGGCGGGGTCCACCTCCACCTGGGTGATAATGGTACACACCGGCATGTTGCCGATTCCCCGGTCCAGCAGCTCCTCCCGCAGCACGTTTTGCAGGTCATAGCCAATGTAGGCCTGGCTCATGGCCCCGCAGACGGACAGGGGCGTGAAGCCCTGGTTGGGGTCCTCCTTCTGGAGGGCCGCCATGGCGTTGTTGATGATTCCCACCTGGGGGCCGTTGCCGTGGGCCACCACCACCTGGTTGCCATCCTCAATCAGGTCCACAATGGCTCTGGCGGTGACCTTCACAGCCTCCGCCTGCTCCGGCAGGGTGTTGCCTAGGGCGTTGCCGCCCAGGGCGATGACGATGCGCTTGCTCATGTTCCTTCAACCTCAATCTTCTCATTATTTCAGGCGTACATACTTCTTTTTGCATAAGATAAAAAGTATGTACGCCCTCGAAACGTTAGAACGCCTTCCGCGGCGCCCCCTGGGCCTCCATCCTCCGCAGGGCGGCCACGGGGTCCTTGACCTTGCTGAGGAAGATCATGGCGGCGATCACGTAGGGCTTATAGGAGGCCTGCTTATAGAGCGGCTGGATGTAGCGGTCAAAGACGCTGTTGTCCACCTCTCCCGCCTGGCAGCTCAGGCCGGTGATGTCGGCGGGCAGGCAGTGCATGTAGAGGGCCTTGCCGTCCCTGGTG
>CATIYU010000380.1 GCA_949739085.1 uncultured Eubacteriales bacterium
CGAACTCCGCGCCGCCTATGAGATGGACGGGCGGGCCCTTTTCGACACCCCCATCCCCAGCAACGGCAAAACCCCCGAGGGGACCCCTGCCGCCTTTTCCACTACCATCGGGCGGCGGGACATTGACACCAACCACCATGTCAACAACATCTGTTACTTTGACTACGCCCTGGAGGCCCTGCCCCAGGCGGTCTACGAGAACCTTCCCGCCACAGTAGAGGTGGCTTTCCGCCGCCAGATTCTGCTGGGGACCTCCATCCGCTGCCTCTACGTCCAACTGGAGGACGGCCGGCATCAGGTGGAAATCCAGAGCGGCCAGGGAAAAGAGACCGTCCGCCACGCCTTTGTTTGGTTCTACTAGAATATATTTTGGAGGAGACGCAGCATGAATGATCTTTTGACCTTTATCGCGGAGAGCCCCAGCCGCTTCCACGCGGTGGAGAACCTGAGCCGGGAGCTCCAGGCGGCGGGCTACGCCCACCTGGCCGAGAGCCAGACCTGGCTTCTGTCCCCGGGCGGGAAATATTTTGTCACCCGCAACGGCTCCGCCCTGCTGGCCTTCCGGGTACCCCGGGAGAGATTCACCGGCTTTATGATGTCCGCCAGCCACTCCGACGCCCCCACCTTCCATGTCAAGGAGAACGCCTGGCTGGCGGGACCGGAGGGGTACGTGCGGCTCAATACCGAACGCTACGGCGGGATGCTCTGCGCCCCCTGGCTGGACAGGCCCCTGACGGTGGCGGGCCGGGTTCTGGCGCAGACGGCGGACGCCATTGAGTCCCGGCTGGTCTATGTGGACAAGGACCTGCTCCTGATCCCCAACGTAGCCGCCCACATGAACCGGGACGCCAACAACGGCTTTCCTTACGACGCCAAGTGCGACACCATCCCCCTCATGGGCATGGGGGAGGAGAAGGGGACCTTCCGCGCCCTGGTGGCCCAGGCGGCGGGGTGCGCCCCGGAGGACATCCTGGGTACGGATCTGTATCTGTGCCTGCGTCAGCGGGGTCTGACCTGGGGTGCAAATAACGAGTTTATCTCCTCTCCCCGGCTGGATGACCTCCAGTGCGCCTACGGCTGCTTCCGGGGGTTCCTGGCCGCGCCGGACAGCACCAGCGTCCCCCTATACGCCCTGCTGGACAACGAGGAGGTGGGGAGCCTCACCAAACAGGGAGCTGACGGAACCTTCCTCAGCGACGCCGTGGACCGTATCTGCGCCTCCCTGGGCCGGGAGCGGGCTACTGCCGTGGCCAACAGCTTCCTGGTCTCCGCCGACAACGCCCACGCCGTTCATCCCAACCACCCCGAGTACCACGACGCCACCCACCGCCCCGCTATGAACGGCGGCGTGGTCATCAAGCACGGCGTCCGCTACGCCACCGACGGCCCCTCCCAGGCGGTTTTTACCGCTCTATGCAAAAAGGCGGGTGTGCCGGTGCAGCACTTCTCCAACCGCTCCGATCTGGCCGGCGGCGGAACCCTGGGGCTCATCGCCAACGCCCATGTCTCCATGAACACTGTGGACATCGGCCTGGCCCAGCTGGCC
>CATIYU010000381.1 GCA_949739085.1 uncultured Eubacteriales bacterium
ACCAGCTCCACGGTGCGGGTGAAGAGGGTGGGCGGGACGAAGCGGCCGTGGGCCTCCATCGTTTCGATCATGTCCCGCTGCTTGTTCAGAAGGAACTTGCAGGCGATTTGATAGAGGAACTGGATATGCTTCTGCATTCCGTAAAGCCTGTGGTCCATGAGGTTGTTGTAGACGCAGTACAGGCAGAAGTCCAGTAGGCCCGGGACTACCACCTCCGCCCCCTCGTCCACCAGGAACTGCTCCAGGTTGTTGTTGCCCAGGGGGGAGTACTTCACAAAAATCTCTCCCACCACGCCCACCATGACCTTCTCCGCCTTCTCCACCGGCAGGGCGGCGAAGTCCTGGAGGATGTTCCAGTAGTTGGCCTTCACCCGCCGGTAGCTTGCGCCACCGCTGGTGATCTCCCGGGCCAGGCGCTCCGTCCAGCGGTCCGCCAGGCGCTGGGCCGCGCCCCTCTCCCGCTCGTAGGGCTTGCACTGGTTCACTAAGGTCATCAGCAGGTCCCCGTACAGCACGCCGTACATCATTTTCATGAGGAGGGGCAGGGTCAGCTGGAAGCCCGGGTGCTTCTCCAGTCCCGCCAGGGACAGAGAGATTACCGGCACATGGCCCATCCCGGCCTTCTCCAGGGCCTTGCGCAGCAGGTGTATGTAGTTGCTGGCCCGGCAACCGCCGCCGGTCTGAAACAGGATGAGCGCCACCTTGTCCGGGTCGTACTTCCCGCCCTGGAGGGCGTCGATAAACTGGCCGATGACCAGGATGGCGGGGTAGCAGGTGTCGTTGTGGACGTACTTGAGCCCTGTCTCGGCGATCTGGGGGCCGCTGGTCTCCAGCAGCTCCACCTTGTAGCCGCTGCGCTCCATCACCTTGCCAATGATTTTGAAGTGCATGGGCAGCATGTTGGGAACCAGAATGGTGTGGGTGGACTTCATCTCCTTGGTAAAGACGGTGTAGCCCTTTTCGCTGTCTGCCATGCCTTTCACACTCCTTTCTCTTCCAGCGCGCCAATGAGGCTTCTGAGGCGGATTTTCACCGCGCCCAGGTTGGTAATTTCGTCAATCTTAATCTGGGTGTACAGCTTTCCCGCGTCCTCCAGAATCCGCCGCACCTCGTCTGTGGTGATGGCGTCCACACCGCAGCCGAAGCTTACCAGCTGTACCAGCTGCACGTCCTGATTCTCGCAGGCAAACCGCGCGGCCCGGTAGAGCCTGGCGTGGTAGGTCCACTGGTTGAGCACGCGGACCGGGACCGGGTCCGCCAGATGGCAGACGCTGTCCTCGCTGACCACCACGAACCCCAGGGACGCCGCCAGCTTGTCGATGCCGTGGCCGATCTCCGGGTCAATGTGGTAGGGGCGGCCCGCCAGGATCATGACGCGCTTCCCGTGCTCCCGGGCCCGGGCCCCCGCCGCTTCGCCCTGCCGCCGCACCTCCAGCATATGGGCCTCGTAGGCGGAGAACGCGCCGTCCACCGCCTTTTTGACCTCCCGTTTTGTGACGCCGGGGAAAACCGGGGAGAGGCAGGCGAACAGCTCCCTGGT
>CATIYU010000382.1 GCA_949739085.1 uncultured Eubacteriales bacterium
GAATAGGACACGCCATAGACGGGGTCCGCCCCCTTCAAGAGGGAATATGCCTCCGTTTTCTCCAGGGAAACGGAGGACCCCGGCGTGGAGGTGGGGGAGAGCCAAAAGGCGGTGTGCTCAACCTTGGGGAGAGCCGCGCACTCGTACAGCTTTTGCACCAGTGGGACCGGCAGGTCCTTAGCCGGGACCGCTCCCGGCTGTATCAGAACGCCGCCCCAGGTCACCCAGGAGCTCTGCGGGTTCTCCTCCACTGCCGCGTACAGCATCTCCACATACCCGCCGCTCCACTTCCGCACATGCCAGCCGTCCTCCGTGCCGTACTCCTCCAGAACAGGGCCGGATGGCGCTGCCTTGACGCAGTAGAGCACCGCCATGTTCACCGGCCGGGCGGTGTATGTCTCTATGGTCTCAGACGAATTCGTGCCGTCTTTATTCCAGCCATAGTAACTGTCGATCATGGTGGCGGAGTCGTAGCCGGACGCCTGCTGTCTGGTTGTAGGCGCTCCCGTGACGCCGTTTCCAATGGTTAAAATCCCTACATGGGACGTGGCCTCCTGCCTCTGCCCGGTTTCTCCAGACAGCCGCTCCTCTCCGCCCCCGTGGTAGCCCCGCAGGAACAGGTTGCGTAAATCCGGCACGGCAAAGGTTGTGGTTCCGTCGCCGCCAAAGTGGTTCTCCGCGCCGAACTGCTCCCGGAAGAACGCCGCCAGCTCCGGGTAGTCCTCCAGGCTGTGGAGGCCGCCGTCGCAGGCTAGGTAGCCCGCCGGGGCCGCCGCGCCCATGAAGGAGATCACTGTGCCCAGGGGATTCCCGTCCGGGCCGGGAGGCCCCTGCTGGCCGGAAATCAGCTCTCCATGATAAAAAAACGCCATGTTTTCCCTCCTTATGTCTTGATGCAGTACAGGACCGCCATGTTCACCGGCCTTGGAACGATATACATAGGATTTGGTTCGGATTGGTCCACGCTTGCACTGTAGTACCCACGATATCCGATGGCATTCCGAACTTCATCCGCCTGCATCTCCTCATATTTCTTGAGCGGCATTCCCACAACTGTACCCCCAAAAATATGGGGAATGGTTACTACGGTCCCCTCCTGCCTCTGCCCGATTTCTCCAGACAGCTGTTCTTCCGCCTCCCCGTGGTAGCCCCGCAGGAACAAGTTGCGCAGGTCCGGCACGGCGAAGGTGGCCTCTCCGTCCCCGCCAAAATAGTTTTTCGCGCCGAACTGGGCCTGGATATAGGCGGCGAGGCGCGGATACTCCGCCACGTTGTGGACCGCCCCGTCGCAGGCCAGATAGCCCCGGGGCGGCGCGAGGGCCAGAAAGCTCAGCACCGCTCCTGTGGGCACTGTGCGCTCGTCACCGGCTGGCAGGTACCCCGATTCCGGCACCGCGTACAGGACGTCCGCCTGCTTCTCCGCCTCCGGCAGGGCAGCGTACTCCGCCGCCGTCACGCTCCGCACCGGCAGCGCCAC
>CATIYU010000383.1 GCA_949739085.1 uncultured Eubacteriales bacterium
GTCCCGGTGGGAGTGGATGATATTTTTATAGTGCTCGCAGAAGAGGGTCTCGCTGGTGGGGCGGATGCAGTAGCGCTCCTCCAGCTTCTCGCTGCCGCCATAGGTGACCCAGGCGCACTCGGGGGCAAAGCCCTCCACGTGGTCCTTCTCCTTTTGCAGCAGGCTCTCGGGGATCAGCAGGGGCATGGCCACGTTTTCGTGGCCGGTGGCCTTGAACTGCCGGTCCAGCTCCGCCTGCATATTCTCCCAGATGGCATAACCGTAGGGCCGGTAGATGAACATGCCCTTGATGCTGGAGTAGTCGATAAGCTCCGCCTTTTTGCAGACGTCGGTGAACCACTGGGCAAAGTCCACGTCCCGGGCGGTAATGGCGTCCACCTGTCTCTTGTCTTGTGCCATAATCACAGTCTCCTCTTATATCAAATCAGCGGGATTTCCTGGTCTCCTATTGTATCCAGATTCCGCCGGATTGTCAAGGGCGGGCGGGGCGGTTGGCGCGCTGGGCCGCCCTTTTCCCCCTCCTGGCGGGGAAAAAATGGGTCTTCGCGGGATTTTCCCATTGCAAAGCCGGGAATCTGTGATATACTATACAATGTATTTGTGTGTGCATTTTTACTCTCACAAAAGAGGAGCGTTTCTATAATGGGTTTATTGACGAAAATTTTTGGTACCTACAGCGACCGGGAGCTCAAGCAGATCTACCCCATCGTGGACAGGATCGAGGCTCTGGAGCCGGAGTACCAGGCCATGACTGACGCCCAGCTGGCGGCGAAAACGCCGGAGTTCAAATCCCGGCTGGAGCAGGGCGAGACCCTGGACGACATCCTGCCCGAGGCTTTCGCCACCGCCCGGGAGGCGGCGGTGCGGGTGCTGGGCCAGCGGCCCTACCGGGTGCAGCTGGTGGGCGGCGTGGTACTCCACCAAGGGCGCATCGCGGAGATGAAGACCGGCGAGGGCAAAACCCTTACCGCCGCCCTCCCCGCCTACCTCAACGCCCTGGCGGGCAAGGGCGTCCACATCGTCACGGTCAACGACTACCTGGCCAAGCGCGACAGCGAGTGGATGGGCAAGGTCTACCGCTTCCTGGGCCTCAGCGTGGGCCTTATCATCCACGACCTGGACAAGAGCCAGCGCCAGGCATCCTACGCCGCCGACATCACCTACGGCACCAACAACGAGATGGGCTTTGACTACCTCCGGGACAACATGGCTCTCTACAGCAGCGAGCTGGTGCAGCGGGGCCACAACTTCGCTATCGTGGACGAGGTGGACTCCATCCTCATCGACGAGGCCCGCACCCCCTTATCATCTCCGGCATGGGGGAGAAATCCACCCAGATGTACGACATGGCGGAGATGTTCGTCCGCCCCCTGAAGAAAAAGGTGGTGGCTGAGACCGACGACAAGGCCGAGGAGAACATGGACGAGGACGCGGACTATATCGTGGACGAAAAGGGCCGCACCGCCAACCTCACCGCCCGGGGCATCGCCAAGGCGGAGGAATTCTTCCACCTGGAGAACCTCTCCGA
>CATIYU010000384.1 GCA_949739085.1 uncultured Eubacteriales bacterium
CTGCTGTGGAACACGCTCGTGGCTTCGGCGCGGGGAAAAGCTGGAATTGCTACGGCACGGGCGACTATAACCTCGAGTATTTCACTCTCTGGGGTTTCCAGGCTGCCGCCAGCTTCTATAATGTGCAGCAGATCCGAGGGGAGGATCAGGCATGAAATACGACATGATTATGGCCGGGGGCAACCTGGAAAACATCATCGGTCGCCTGATCCACTGCCGCGCCGTGCTGGACACGCTCATAATGGCAATGGGGGACGATCCCCTTGTTGGCGCTGTGGCCGGGGTCTGCGATCTGCTGGACAGTATCAGCCGGGACTTCCAGACCGACATTGACAGCGCGGAGGACTACATACCGGAGGCGGCGGACTAAACCCACCCCCCAAAGAAAGGAGCGGGTAACACCGCATGAAATTACAAACAGACAACCTCCCCGCCGAGCTACGGGAAACGGGCCTGTTCTGCTGCTGGCGGTATGAGACCCGCTCCGGCACGGACAAGCCCACAAAGGTCCCCTACAACCCCCGCACTGGTGGTAAGGCGCAGAGCACTAACCCAGACACATTCGCCCCGCTGCCGGTAGCCCTGGCCGCTCTGGAGCGGAGCGGGTATGACGGTATCGGTGTGGGCATATTCGGGAACCTGGGAGCTATCGACATAGACCACTGCATCGGTGATACCGGGGAGTTGTCGGAGATGGCCGCCGAGATCGTGGAGACCATGAGCGCCTACACAGAATATTCCCCCAGCGGGAAGGGCCTGCGGATACTGTTTACCGTGCCGGAGGGCTTCCAGTACGACAAGGCCCGGTATTATATCAACAACCAGCGGGCGGGCCTGGAGGTCTACATAGCAGGTCATACCAACAAGTATGTCACCGTCACCGGAAACGCTCTCACCCCAGGCCTGGGGCTGGAGGAACGTGGGAAACAGCTGGCGGCGGTGCTGGAGCGGTACATGGTCCGGCAGAAGCCCACCCCCGCCGCCGCTCCCCGCCCCGTTGCACCACACCCTCTAGGCTGGGAGGATGAGATCAGCGGCTCGGCGGCAGACCTGGACGATCTGGCCCTGATCCGGCGGGCGAAGCAGAGCAAGAACGGCGCGGCCTTCTCTGCATTGTGGGCCGGGGATACCACTGGTTACAAGTCCAGGTCAGAGGCGGATATAGCTCTCTGCAACGCTCTGGCCTTTTGGACTGGCAAAAATGCAGGCCGGATGGATCGACTTTTCCGGCAGTCCGGATTGATGCGGGAGAAGTGGACCCGGCAGCAGTCTGGCAGTACATACGGGACCATCACCATTCAGAACGCCATTGCCAGCACC
>CATIYU010000385.1 GCA_949739085.1 uncultured Eubacteriales bacterium
ACGAAGGAGCCCTCGCCGCAGGGCACCGTAGACTTCCATTCCCCGGTATAGCTGCCGACGTACCGCCCGTAAACGCACTCCTCTTCCTTTACCTTGCGTATGGGCATATCGCACTCGTGGTCCCGCAGGAACTGGATATCGCTGGACAGGGCCGCCACCTTGATGTTCCACTGGTCGAAGTCATGAAAGGTGAGCGTGTTGTCCTCGTTTTCTTTCAGAACCGTCTGGAGCTCCTTCTGCAAGTCGTGAATCTCATCGCAGGTCGGGCAGCCCTTTGGGCCGAATACCGCGACGGCAATCCAAATAAGGACGGGAATCGCCGCTAGCTTCCAGAACCCCATTTTCTTTCCCGACGCCTTTCCGGCGGGCGTCTTGTTCTGGCTTTTTCCGGGTCCAACCGGCGCTTCCGCCGAAAGCCGGGCGCCGCACGCCCTGCAAAAACTTGCGGAAGGCTTGTTTTCCGTGCCGCATCTGGGACATTTGCACATAAGCGCTCCTCCTTTACTCAGTCCAGTCCGACATGAAAGAAATCTGCTTCAGCCTGAACGGCTTTATTCCTTCCGGGCGTATTCACCCAGAGTGTACCACTCGCTGGAGACCTCGACATCCAAAATGAGCAGGTCGTCTTTCTCGCTGTAAACCAGCCGCAGGTTATAGTCCTGCGGACCAGGCTCCCGCCCGTCGCCCGGGTCAGAATCCTTCCACTGGGCCGGAAAGTACAGGGCGTTGTCTTTCTGCTCCGCCTCCGAGATGGGGCAGGCGGCGCGCCCTTCCAGCTGTATCGAATACTTGGAGATTTCAATCTTCCACGGGCGGTTTACCCGCGCGGCGGCATCGCTGTAGACCTGCGTCTGCATAGCCCAGGAGCCTCGGATCTGGTCCAGTAATTCGTCCTTGTTTCCGCCGCCGCCGCCCACGCAGCGGGAGAGCTGGGTCAGGACAAGCAAAGCCAGAACGGCGATGCCGATGACTTTGTAGTGGCGTCTGAGCAGGGGAAGGAGCTTATTCCAAGCCTCCTTCGCGACGGCAGCTGCGGCAGCAACGTAGGGAGCGAATGCTGAAGCGGACGTTGAAGCGGACGTTGGAGCGGACGGCGCTTTGGATGTTTGCGGAGCCCCCTCCACTGCGGCCCCGCAATGGGGGCAAAACTTTGCGCTGTCTCCGATTTTGGTTCCGCAGTTCCCACAAAATGCCATGTTATTTTCCTCCATTTCTGAATTTAAGAGCGCTGGCTGCGAAATTCTGAACGCGCCTGAACGGCAGGGGATTCAGCAACCGCAAAACAGCCGGTTTTCTTTGATTGGGATTCGCGAGACGCCACAGGGCCCGTGCGCGAAACGAAATCCCCCCGCCGGAGCGCGCGGCTCCGGCATGGGGTTGGTTTGGACGTGTTTCAGCGCATATTGGCCTCCCGCTCCGCGTAGGTCACGCCAAGATACTTCTGGATGCTTTCCTTGGTGTACAGCCCGTAGGTGTTGATGTTGATGTG
>CATIYU010000386.1 GCA_949739085.1 uncultured Eubacteriales bacterium
AGATCCTCCTTCCCTGTAGGCGGGATCTGCGCATAACTGTCCAGTTCCTTGTAGGCGTAACCGAACCGCGAAATGTACGCCTGACTGCGCACAGGGACGTCGTCTGGCCGGTGGGGTACTGTGGGCGTATATTTCTTTACATAGTGCATAGGTACAGCCCAAACGGAGACAGAATCGTAGCCCCGCGCCTTCAGAAGGCACAGCACGTCGTAGGTCTTTCGATGCGGCGTTGTATATGTCAATACATGAATATTCATTGTTATAACCACCCGGAATATTTTACTTCTTGAAATGCGCGAAAAATTTATCCATATCAGAGAGAAGACCGCCATGCCGGTAGAGCCACTCATCAGATTGCTCCCACCACCTCACCCTCATAAGAATATCAATCTGTTCCGGCGCAAACCGGTACCTGGTTACTCTGGCGGGTATTCCGGTCACAACCGCGTAAGGCGGAACGTCGTGAGTGACCACCGCTCCCGCTCCAATAATAGCGCCATCCCCTATATACTTTACCCTTGAGGAGTTAATAAAGGCATTTGTGCCTACCCATACGTCGTTACCGATTTTTACGTTCCGGCGCTTTATTTCATCTGAATTTCGATAGGTATCACGCTTAATTATGTCATACAGGTATGCGCTTGTGCTGACAAGCTGCGGATGGTTTCCGCCTACACGCATAGTTTTATTAAGAGAGCAGAACCGCCCAATGCTCGCAACCTCAGAATATCCCTCTCGAATAAAATCTCCAAATTCCTCCGAAATTAGGGTATACTTCCCCACTGGAATTCCGTTGTATTTATAATCAGCCATTGGATAATTGGAGAAGAACGGCAATGTATAATCTTCCGTTAATTGAAACCCTTTTTCCCTCACAATGGGAATAATGTCAGCATCCCACTCCTCAGAAACAGCGATCAAAACGTAGTGTTTCTCCGGATGGAGGCTTTGCGGCGAAATGATTGTCTTTCCACAAAATACACTTGTCGGGGGGACATTAATAGAACTTGCCGTATATGCCGCGATGGGAATGGCGGCGCGTTCCAAGGCGGCGCGGCACTCCTGGCAAACCGCTCCCATTCCGTACAGGACCAAGCTGCGCCCGTTCAGATACTGTTTGATATAGCTGAAATCCACCTGCTGCCTCCTCCGTTAAGACCTTTGCCAGGATGTATTCCTGTGACCAAAAGATCTAGCGGAAGCTCCTAAAGACAGGTAGTGGCCGTTTGCGGCCAGTTCCCATTTTATTTTTTCCTGCCAAGGAAAAGCAAATATTTGTTCTTTTCTACCCCCCCCCATCCGAAAACACTTGTTCTTCATAGTGCAGCACATCAATATACTTGCCGTAGTGCGTCTCAATAGACTTTAAGTCATCAAATGTCCTGTAATCTATAAATGAGCAAATTCAGGAATTGGCGAAAGCGGCTCGGCAGAGGTGAAGGCCAATGTGGAAGGGCACAATGTGGCCAAGACCGCAGGAAAAGAAGA
>CATIYU010000387.1 GCA_949739085.1 uncultured Eubacteriales bacterium
GATTCGTTTGGCTAAGAAGAAACCCCCGGAGCAGAAGGGCCCCAAGAAGGTGGAAAACCCCAACGTCATGGGCCTGCGGGCCTCGGTGCAGGAACAGCCCATCACCGAGACCCTGGAGACCAACTTTATGCCCTACGCCATGAGCGTTATTGTCTCCCGGGCTATCCCAGAGCTGGACGGCTTCAAGCCCTCCCACCGCAAGCTCCTCTATACCATGTATAAAATGGGCCTGCTCACCGGGGCCCGCACCAAGTCCGCAAACATCGTGGGCCAGACCATGCGCCTCAACCCCCACGGCGACGGGCCCATCTACGAGACCATGGTCCGCCTCAGCAAGGGCTACGGCGCCCTGCTCCACCCCTTTGTGGACAGCAAGGGCAACTTCGGCAAGGTGTTCTCCCGGGACATGGCCTACGCCGCCAGCCGGTACACCGAGGCCAAGCTGACCGCCATCTGCCAGGAGCTCTTCCGGGACCTGGACCAGGATGCGGTGGACTTTGTGGACAACTACGACAATTCCATGAAGGAGCCAACCCTGCTGCCCACCACCTTCCCCAACATCCTGGTCTCCGCCAATCTGGGCATCGCCGTGGGCATGGCCAGCCAGCTCTGCGGCTTCAATCTGGCGGAGGTCTGCGACGCCACCGTGGCCTACCTCAAAAACCCGGACTGCGATCTTTCCGCCGTTCTGCTGGGGCCGGACTTCCCCACCGGCGGCGAAATCCTCCACGGCAGCGCCGCCCTGGGGGAGGGCTACCGCACAGGCCGGGGGTCCATTAAAATCCGGGGCCGGTACCGCTATATAAAGAGCGAGAACCTGATTGAAATTTACGAAATCCCCTACACCACCACCACAGAGGCCATTATCGACAAGGTGGCGGAGCTCATCAAGGCCGGAAAGTTGCGGGAAATCAACGACATGCGGGACGAGACCGGTCTTACCGGCCTGAAGCTGGCCATCGACCTCAAGCGCGGGGTGGACCCGGACAAGCTCATGGCCAAGCTCTTTAGAGCCACCACACTCCAGGACTCCATCAACTGTAACTTCAATGTTCTGGTAGCCGGTATGCCCCGGGTGATGGGGGTGCGTGAGCTGCTGGAGGAGTGGTGCGGCTGGCGGACGGAGTGCGTCCGGCGGCGGGTGTTCTTCTCCCTCAACAAGAAGAAGGAGAAGCTCCACCTACTCAAGGGCCTCAAACGGATTCTGCTGGCCATTGACAAGGCCATCCGCATCATCCGGGAGACCGAGGGGGAGGCCGAGGTGGTGCCCAACCTGATGATCGGGTTCGGCATCGACCAGGTGCAGGCGGAGTACGTGGCGGAACTCCGCCTGCGGAACATCAACAAGGAGTATATCCTCAAGCGGGTCCAGGAGACCGAGGCCCTTCAGGACGAGATCAGCGACTTGGAGGACCTGGTAAACAACCCGGGCCGGATCAAGAAGCTCATCATCCGGGAGCTGGAGGATGTGAAGAAGAAATACGCCC
>CATIYU010000388.1 GCA_949739085.1 uncultured Eubacteriales bacterium
CCGGAACAAGGCGGAGAGGTCCGCGATGAAGACCGCCGTGAAGAAGTTTGAGGCCGCTGCCGTCAAAGGCAATCGCACCGAGGCCGAGGGCGCATACAAGGTGGCGGTGATGGCGGTTGACAAGGCTGCCGCAAAGGGCATTCTGCACAAGAACAATGCCGCTCACAAGAAGAGCGCCATGACTCTGAAGCTCAACCGGCTCGGCTGAGCAAAGCACAAGGCTTTAGGACAAAGACATGCGGTATGGCAGCGGGCCATACCGCGTTTCTTTTTTGCGTTTTCTAGGGAGAGCCGGAGACGCCAAAAAGCCCCGCCATAGGACGGGGCTTTTTGGTGTGTGTTGTGTGTGTTTTAGGAGGGAGAAATCGCATCGGGTATTACCCCTTTGCTGATTGATATCATACAGAATGAATAAGAAGAAATCATGACGCGGCTGTAAACAAACTATTAACTTCTAAGCTTTCAGTTTTTGCCACTCTGATACGGCCATCTGGTCGCAGCGGGTGTTGTAGGGGTTGTCGGCGTGGCCCTTGACCCAGTGGGTGCGGACCTGGTGGACCTCGCACAGGTCCAGCAGCTTCTCCCATAGGTCCGGGTTGAGGGCGGGTTTCTTGTCGCTCTTCACCCAGCCTCTGGCCCGCCAGCCCTTGGCCCAGCCCTTGGACAGTGCGTCGATGACGTACTTGCTGTCGGAGTATAGCTCCACAATGCAGGGCTCCTTCAGGGTTTGCAGGGCCATGATAACGCCGGTGAGCTCCATGCGGTTGTTGGTGGTGTTCTGTTCCCCGCCGGAGAGCTCCCTTGTGTGGGGCCCGTACTGGAGGATGGCCCCCCAGCCGCCGGGCCCCGGGTTTCCGGAGCAGGCCCCGTCGGTGTAGATGGTGATGGTTTTCATGGCATCCATGTGTTTCCTGTTCTCCTTTGGCTTTTCTACAGCATACCAGATTTTATCAAAAAAATCAATCGAAACTCAAAAGCGGATTCTGGAGGACTATGCCCGAAAAAAGGCTTCGCCAACATCCGCCACATCCGGCGGCACTGGGACGGCGGACACTATTTTTTCTGAAGCAAAAACTGCTGGTTGATTTGACTGCGCTGCCGTGCTATACTTATCACAAGTTCAGCTCAATAAATTTCCAGTTTTGGGAGGTACGCCCTTATGAAGAAATCCGCAATAGCGTCCATAATTGCAATTGTAGTGGCATTGACTTGCTTGTTGGGGGTCGTTGGCTGCGAAAGAAAAAGTATGGACGATAGCACTGCAAATAACCCAAGTGCCACAGGAATTGACAGCGGTGATATCAGCAGTAACATCGGACTGGAAGTGTCCAAGAAACTGAATGAGAGCAATGGGAAATACGTTAACTTGTATGTTGAAAACAACGGGGCTAATTCCGTTGTGGCAACGATCAACGGTCAGAGTGAGAGAGACCTCAAGCCGGGCGAACAGGGCTATGTTTATCTGGAAGTGACGCAGGGACTCTTGGGGTTAGACAAGGAATACGAGTTCAAAGTAGTGCCTGGCGCCAATGGCGGATCAATCAACATTCACTATGAGATTGTTCAAGATGTATGCTATTACTCTGAGGACACCAGCAGATAGAACAGAACGCGAAAACGTGAACTTCCAATTTAAGGGAAGGGCCGCCCCTGGGGAGCGGCCCTTTCGTTATTTTTTCAGCTCCCCTGTGGCGCTGGCGGTGAGGTAGGCGTTGATAAAGCCGTCAATGTCGCCGTCCATGACAGCGGTGATATTGCCGTTCTCGTAGCCCGTGCGGGTGTCCTTGGCCAGGGTGTAGGGCATGAACACATAGGAGCGGATCTGGCTGCCCCACTCGATCTTCATCTGCACGCCCTTGATGTCCGAGATCTTCTCCGCGTGCTGCTGGGCCTTCATCTCCATCAGCTTCGCCCGGAGCATCTTCATGCAGTTCTCTCGGTTCTGGACCTGGCTGCGCTCCTGCTGGCTGGAGACCACCACCCCCGTGGGCTTGTGGATAAGCCGCACCGCCGAGGAGGTCTTGTTTACGTGCTGTCCGCCGGCCCCCGAGGCCCGGTAGACCTGCATTTCAATATCCTCCTGCCGGATCTCCACGCTGCTGTCGTCCTCGATCTCCGGCATCACCTCCACTGCGGCGAAGGAGGTCTGGCGGCGGGCGTTGGCGTCGAAGGGAGAGATGCGCACCAGCCGGTGGACCCCGTTCTCGCTGCGCAGGAACCCGTAGGCGTTCTCCCCCTCAATGGAAATTGCGGCGGACTTCAATCCGGCCTCGTCGCCGTCCTCGTAGTCCAGGGTTTTGACGGTGAAGCTGTGGCGCTCCGCCCAGCGGGTGTACATGCGGTAGAGCATCTGGCACCAGTCCTGGGCCTCCGTGCCGCCTGCCCCGGCGTGGAGCGTGAGAATGGCGTTATTGGCGTCGTACTCCCCGGTAAGGAGAGTGGCCAGATTCGCTTCCTCCAG
Organism: uncultured Eubacteriales bacterium; assembly: GCA_949739085.1. The sequence goes on from CATIYU010000388.1 coordinate 2,462, forward strand.
AGCCGACTCCAGGCGGAGGAAGCTCTCCTCCACCTCCGGAAGGAGGGAGGCGTCCTCCTCCTCCTGGGCCATCTCCACCAGGGTGGTGAGGTCCTCCCACTGGCTGAGCAGGCGGGCGTGGTTCTCCAGCTTATTTTTCAGCAGCTTGGTCCGCTGAAGCACCCGCTGGGACGCCTGGATGTCGTTCCAGAAATTGGCGTCCCCGGTTTTCTCCTCCAGCTCCTCCACCTCCCGGCGGGCGCCCTCCAGGTCCAGGGCCGCAGCCAGAGTCTCCAGCCTGGGACCCATGGCCCCAAGCTTCTGTTTATATCCGTCATATTCAATAACCGGCATGTAGAATCCTCCGTTTCGTCGTTCCGTTTTCCATTGCCCCCGGCGGGGCGGTTTGCCTCTTCTTCGTTATTGCAGCATATGGGATTCTCCATTCCTCTTAAAAATGCAGTCTTTCTATATTATGCCACAAAACTGGGGGGTCTGTAAAGGGGAAATTTTCCGGGGATTTTACCGGGCGGTTGACGGGAACGGCACGGCGGCGTATACTGCCCCCATGGAATCGTTGATATGGAGGAGCGAAGCATGGAGATACGAAGAGCGGCCTCAAAGGATCTGTCTTTCTTGCAGCGGCAGGACCGGCACGTCTCGCCCGGGGAGATAGCCCGGGCCGTGGACCAGGGCCGGGTCTATGTGGCGGAGGACCAGGGGCTTATTCTGGGCTGGCTGCGCTGGGGCCTCTTCTGGGACAGCCTCCCCTTTCTGAACATGCTCTACCTGCTGGAGGAGAACCGGGGCCGGGGCCTGGGGCGGCGGATGGCGGCGCGTTGGGAGGAGGAGATGCGGGCGGCGGGCTTCCGCCAGGTCCTGACCTCCACGGTCTCCAGCGAGAGGGCCCAGCACTTCTACTACCAGATGGGCTACCGGGCCGTCGGGGGCTTTTTGCTGGAGGGCGAGCCCTACGAGGTCATCCTGTCGAAGAATTTATAACGGCGGTTGCGCGGCGGGGGAAAATGTGGTATGCTGTCACCATACTTAGGGCCCGCCCGCCGCGGCGGCCCGGAAAGCGCGGGGTGCCTATGGGCCAGAGGAAAAAAGCGAGGCTGTCCAGTGTGCAGATTATCGCCCTGGGCTTCTTTATCATGATCTTGACAGGCACGGCGCTGTTAATGCTCCCCTGCGCCAGCCAGGGGCCCGGCGGCGCCTCCTTCGGTGACGCTCTCTTTACCGCCACCTCCGCCTCCTGCGTCACCGGGCTGGTGATGCAGGACACAGGCACCTACTGGACCACGTTCGGGCAGATTGTCATTATCCTCCTCATCCAAACCGGCGGACTGGGGTTCATGACCATCGCCACGCTCTTCCTCCTCCTCCTGCGGCGGCGGCTGGGACTGCGGGAGCGGGAGGTGGTGGTCAGCAGCATCAGCTACACCCAGCTGGGGGGCCTGGTCCCTTTTATCCGCTTCATCTTCCTGGGGACCCTGCTGGCGGAGGGGGCGGGAGCCGCGCTGCTCTCCATCCGCTTCGTCCAGGAGTTTGGCTGGGCCCGGGGCGTCTACTACGCCGTCTGGCACAGCGTATCCGCCTTCTGTAACGCGGGCTTTGACCTGATGGGGTCCCACAGCGGGCCCTACTCCTCCTTTACCGCCTACGCCGGAGACCCGCTGGTGATCCTCACCCTCTGCGGCCTCATCCTGGTGGGCGGGGCGGGCTTCCTGGTCTGGGACGACCTGGCCCGCCACAAGCTCCGCTGGCGGCGCTACCGGCTGCAAACCAAGGTGGTGCTGACGGCAAACCTGATACTGGTGCTGGGCGGAGGCGGGCTCTTCTTCCTGCTGGAGCGCGGCAATCTGGGGGCCGGGCGGCCTGTGGGGGAGCAGATCCTCGCCGCCCTCTTCGACGCCGTCACACCCCGGACCGCCGGGTTCAACAGCACCGACACCGCCAGCCTCAGTCCCGGGAGCTTCCTCCTCACCATCATCTTTATGTTCATTGGCGGCAATCCCGGGTCCACGGCGGGCGGCATCAAAACCACCACCCTGTTCGTCATCCTGCTCCACACCTTCTCCGGCGTGCGCCGGGAGCAGAGCGCCAACGCCTTCGGCAGGAGCATTGGCGACGGCGCGCTGAAGCGGGCCACCGCCGTGCTTTTCACGAACCTGCTGCTGGCCCTGGCCGGGGCTTTGGCTGTATGCGCCGCCCAGACGCTGCCCCTGGCGGACGTGCTCTTCGAGACCTTTTCCGCCATCGGCACCGCCGGTATGACGGCGGGCATTACCCGGGACCTGGTCCCCGTAAGTCAGGCCGTGGTCGTCTTTTTGATGTACTGCGGCCGGGTGGGCAGCATCTCCTTCGCCGTGGCGCTGCTGGAGAAACGGGCCCTGCCCCCCGTCACCCTGCCCCAGGAGGATATTACCATCGGCTGAGCGGACCGCCGGTTCGCCCGGGAGTTTCATCTTTACAAAGTAGGAGGTTGCGGGTATGAAATCATTCCTTATTATCGGTATGGGCTCCTTTGGCCACCATCTCTGCCGGGCCCTCTCTGAGCAAAAATGCGAGATTATGGCAGTGGACCGCTCCAGCGCCGCCGTGGAGGACGTGCTGCCGCTAGTGGTCAGCGCCAAGGTGGGCGACTGCGCCAACGAGGACGTCCTGCGTTCCTTCGGCGTGGAGAGCTTCGACGCCTGCTTCGTCTGCCTGGGGGACGACGTGCTGGGCAGCCTGCAAATCACCAGCCTCCTCAAGGAGCTGGGGGCGAAAAAGGTGTTCAGCAAGGCGGAGGACGACTTACAGGCAAAATTTCTGCTCCGCAACGGCGCGGACGAGGTCATCTACCCCGAATTGGAGGTGGCCACCAGCATCGCTGTCAGCGAGAGCTCGGACAGCATCTTCGACTGCATCCGGCTGACGGCGGAGTACTCTATCTATGAGCTGGAGCCCATGGACCGCTGGGTGGGCAAGAGCCTGAAGGAGCTGAATTTCCGGGTGAAGTACCACCTGACGGTTATCGCCGTTATCAAGGACGGGGTGATCCGCCCCAACCTCAGCCCGGACTACATCTTCCGCACGGATGAGCACCTCCTGGTGCTGGGCCGCAGCGAGGACATCCGAAAAGTGATACGGTAAAGCGAAAGAGGGGTCCCCACATCCGGGGGCCCCTCTCAGCCTGTCAGTCCTTCTTCACCACGGGAATCCAGACCTCATATTTCGCGTTCTCCGGGTCCGCGTTCAGGTACACCTCTATATCCGGGACGCTGCCGTACTCATATCCCGAGCTGGGCAGCCACTCCGTCAGAATCCGCCGCTCCAGCTCCTGGATGGACTGGTGAGTCCCCGCGCCGGGGAAAATGGCCCATGTGGCCGCCGGGATGGTGAGCGGTTCCAGCCCCGCCGCGTCCCTTGTGCTGGCGGCGGCGATGTAGTAGCGCCACGGCCCGTCGTTGGGGCAGTCGCAGACACCCAGAATCCCCTTGGGCTGGGCGTCCATCAGCTCCGAGAGCCGGTGCAGGACCCCTTCCCCGGCGGCCCGCCCCCAGAACTGGGGCAGAACCTCAAAATTTTTCTCCATGTCCTTCTCAATGGGCACGGAGACGCCCACTACGCGGAAAGCCTCCCGCTGCTCAATCCGGTACTCCATTTCCTCTGCTCCTTTTATCGTAATTGTGAAGCGCAGGGGGGAAAACGTCTTGACGGCGGCCCCCTGTTCCCGGATGGCCGAGGGAGCCGTTCCATGGACCGCCTGGAAGGCCCGGTTGAAGGCCGTGGGGGACTGGTAGCCGTATTTCAGCGCCACGTCCACCACCTTCTCCCCCGCCAGCAGATCCACCGCCGCCAGGGACATCCGCCGCCGCCGGATGTACTCCCCCAGGGATCCCCCCGCCATATAGGCGAACATGCGCTGGTAGTGGTAGGCTGAGCAGCAGGCGATGCGGCCCAGCTGGGAATAGCTGATCTCCTCCGTCAGGTGGTCCTCTATATAGCGGATGGTCTCGTTGAGGCCGTCAACCCAATCCATAGCGTGTTCCTCCTTTTTGCCGCTTCTGCGTGTATGGTAACACGGAAAGCGCCGCTTGTCCTCTCTTTTTCTGCACCGGTGGGAGAGCAAAGCCGGAGGGCGGTCCGCCGCCCTCCGGCTCCTTTTTCAGTTTCCGTCCCCGAAAAACTTGTCGTGGACCGCCCGGACGGCGGCCGCGGCGTCCTCCTCGTTGATGAGCACGGAGACCCGGATCTCGCTGGTGTTAATCATCTGGATGTTGATGTTGGCGTCATAGAGCGCCTCGAACATCTTGGCGGCTACGCCGGGAGTGGACATCATCCCCGCGCCCACAATGGAGATCTTCGCGATCTTGTCCTCCACTTTGATGCGGTCGAAGCCCAGAGACGCCTTTTGCTCCTCAAGAACCTTTACCGCGTCCTCCACCTGGTTCCGGGGCAGGGTGAAGCTGATGTCCTTCGTCTCCTCCCGGCCAATGGACTGGATGATGGCGTCTACATTCACCTGGGCCCGGCCCAGCAGCGAGAACATGCGGAACGCCACCCCGGGGCTGTGCTCCAGGCCCATCACCGCAATCCGGGCGGTACTGGTGTCCTTCGCCACACCGGCGATACTGCTTTTTTCCATGTTGGCAACCTCCTTGACTTTCGTGCCGGGCTTGCGCTCCAGGCTGGAAACAACTTCCAAATTTACATGGTATTTTTTCGCCAGCTCCACGCTGCGGTTGTGGAGCACCTGAGCGCCCTGGCTGGCCAGCTCCAGCATCTCGTCGTAGGTGATCTCCTCCAGCTTCTGGGCGTTGGGGGCCACCCGGGGGTCGGTGGTGTATACCCCGTCCACATCCGTGAAGATCTGGCACAGGTCCGCGTTGAAGGCGGCGGCCAGGGCCACGGCGCTGGTGTCCGACCCGCCCCGGCCCAAAGTGGTCACGTCCCCGAAGCGGCTGACCCCCTGGAACCCAGCCACCAGGACGATCTTGTTCTGGTCCAACTCCCGCCGGATGCCGGCAGGGCTGATGTGCTTGATCCGGGCGTCGCTGTAAGTACTGCTGGTGCGCACGCCCGCCTGCCAGCCCGTCAGGCTGATGACCGGCAGGCCCATGGACTCCAGGGCCATGGCGCACAGGGAGATGGAAATCTGCTCGCCGGTGCTCAGGAGCATATCCATCTCCCGGCGGGAGGCCCGGGGATTGATCTCCCTGGCCTTTTCAATCAGGTCGTCCGTGGTGTCCCCCTGGGCGGACAGCACCACCAGCACCTGGTTCCCCGCAAGATACGTCTCGGCAATAATCCCCGCCACGTTGCGGATCCGGTCCGCATCCCGCACCGAGGTGCCGCCGAATTTCTGTACAATCAGTTTCATATGGGTTTTCCTCTCTCCGGAAAGATTGGGGAGCGCTCCCCTCACTATTATAATCCCGCAAAACGCCTTTGGTTATCCCAGCACGGGCAGCAGGGCCTTGGCGTCCAGCCGCAGGGCCAGAGCCTTGGCCTCCGCCCCGGTCATGGGGGCGGTGACCACCGCCGCGCCGCTGAGGGGCTGGCTATCCGCCGGGGCGGGATACACCCCGCGCATGTACCAGCGCAAGGGGAGGTCCTTCTCCAGATCAATAAGCGCCGCAGGCTCGCTCCACCCCAGGTTCCGCCGCTTTCTCCGGTGTTGCAGGGCGTCGATGACGTCCCCCATGACGGCGGAGGCCGTGGGCAGGTCCCCGGCCCCCTGGCCGTAGAACATCACGTCCCCCACGGCGTTGCCCCGGACCATAATGGCGTTGAACACGCCGTCCACTTGGGCGATGGGGCTGTGAACCGGGACCAGATGGGGGGCCGCATAAGCCGCCACCCGGCCGTCCGGCAGGCGCAGGGCCCGGCCCAGCAGCTTGATGCGGTAGCCGCCCCGGCTGGCGATGTCCACGTCCTTCAGGTCCAGGCCCTGGATGCCCCGGATCTGAATGGCCTCGGGCCGGACCTCCCGCCCCCAAGCCAGGTTGGAGAGGATGCAGATTTTCCGCCCCGCGTCCAGGCCCTCAATGTCGGCGGAGGGGTTGGCCTCGGCGTAGCCCTTGACCTGGGCCTCCGCCAGAGCCTCCCCAAAGGGGACGCCCCCCTGGACCATGCGGGTGAGGATATAGTTGGTGGTGCCGTTGAGGATGCCGGTGATCTCCTCGATCTGATTCCCGGCTAGGCACTGGAATAGGGGCCGCAGAATGGGGATGCCCCCGCCCACGCTGGCCTCGAAGAGGTAGTTGACGTTTTTCTCTCTGGCGATGGTCAGCAGCTCCCGGCCATGGACGGCCACCAGCTCCTTGTTGGAGGTGACTACGTGCTTGCCCGCCAGCAGGGCCCGGCGGGTGAACTCCAGCGCCGCCTTGGCGCCGCCGATGGACTCCACCACCACGTCCAGCTCCGGGTCGCTCTCCAGTACGCTGAAATCCTGCACCGCAAGCTCCCCGTAAGGTGTGGCGGATAAGTCGCGGACGTCCAGAATATACTTCAGATGCAGGGGTTCTCCCAGCTTCTCCGCGATGGCGGCGGCGTTCATCCGCAGAACCTCCGCCACGCCCCCGCCTACCGTGCCGAACCCCATGATCGCAAAATTAGCCATGTCTGCTGTTCTCCCTCGTTTATTTTTCCTGCCCTCAGCCCGCCAGAATGTCCATCTTGATGACTCCGTCCAGGCCGGACACCTTTACCATCAGCTCCTCCAGGCTGGCTCCCATCTCCGACGTCTCCGCCGAGATGGTCACCGCCGCGCACCCGTTGGTGGGAATGGACTGGTTGATGGTCAGTATATTCGCGCCGCTCCCGGCAAAAATAGCAAGGACATTGCTGAGAACGCCGGGGCTGTCCTTAAGCATGGTGTAAAAGGTGATGATCCGCCCCGCCTTCATGTTGTTGAAGGGCTGCACCGCGTCCTTGTACTTGTAAAACGCGCTGCGGCTGATGCCCACCTGCCTGGTGGCCGCACCCACGGTCTCCGCCTCCCCAGTCTGCATCATGCGCTTCGCCTCCGCGACCTTGATAAATATGTCAGGAAGCGCCTCCGCGGCCACGATATAAAACTTGGTTTTTGAACCCATTTTTGTATCCCTCCCACGGCCACATGTCCTTTTCCGCGCCATTTTACCATAAGTATATCCCCATAGCAACCGATAATCCGTCGCAAAAATATACAAATTTTTCTCCCCGCCGGGGTGAAAAGAGGTGCAGTTTGTCTATATGTCGCAAATAAGTGTCTTTTTACAGAGGACAATTACCACCCTGCTCTGGCTGGCGGGGGCCGTGGTGTTCTTCCGCTGGCTGCTGACTCCCCTGCTGCCCTTCCTGCTGGCCCTGGCCCTCAGCGCCATGGTGGAGCCAACTGTGGAGCGGGTGCGCCGGTTTTTGCGGGTGCGCCGGAGCTTTGCCGCCGCCGTGGTCACCACCGGCCTGCTGCTGGCCCTGGGGGGCGCTGCCGCCGCCATGCTGCTCCGTCTTGGCATGGAGCTGCGGCAGTGGTCGGAGCGGCTACCGGAGGCTGTGGCCGCGTTCCCCGGCTTCTGGAACCGCCTGCTGGACCGGGTGGGGGCCTGGTCCGCCGCTAGCCCCCCGGTTATCCGCTCCGCCCTGGACGCCCTGGCGGACCAGCTCATGGACGAGGGGCCCTCCCTCGCCGGGACTGTGGGCGGGTGGCTCATGGGAGCGGCTTCCTCTCTGCTGGCGGCTATGCCCGACGTGGGGCTCTTCCTGGTGACCACCGTGCTGGCGGTCTACTTCACCAGCTTCAACTATCCCGCCATCCTGGCCTTTCTCAAGCGCCAGCTCCCCGCACCCTGGCAGGCCAAGTGCCGGAACGCGGCCCAGTGCTTCCGCTCCACCATCCTGAAATGGATGCGGGCAGAACTGCTGCTGATTCTGGTCACCTTTGTTATCCTCCTGGCCGGGTTTTTCTGGATGGGGCTGGACTACGCCCTCCTGGCCGCAGGCTTTACCGCCCTGGTGGACGCCCTGCCTGTGCTGGGGACAGGCACGGTCCTCTTCCCCTGGGCCCTGGGGTGTCTGCTGATGGGGGATCCGGGCCAAGCCCTGGCGCTGATGGTCCTCTATGCCGTGGGGCTGGCCGTCCACACCCTGCTGGAGCCCCGCCTGCTGGCTGGGCAGGTGGACCTGCCCCCCATTACCGCCCTGCTGGCCATGTATGTGGGCTTCCATTTCCTGGGGGTGGGCGGGATGCTCCTGGCGCCGGTGCTGCTCCTGCTGCTCAAGCAGTTCCAGGACGCCGGGGTCATCCATCTTTGGAAATAGCCGGGGAAATTTCTTCTTTACAAACCGCCCTGTTCTGGGGTATAATGTGTTCCAGTCTCCGCGCCTGTGATGGAATTGGTAGACATGCGAGATTTAGGTTCTCGTGCGGCGACGCGTGTGGGTTCGAGTCCCTTCAGGCGCACCAGCTGGGAAATTCCCGCCATAGTGCAGTTTCCGGCAGAACTGGAGACGGAACTGTGGCGGGAATTTCTTCGCCTTCCGTCCCCGACGCTTCATTGGTTTGCGGGCGGAGGGGAGCTGCCTATGCCAAGCCCCGGAAAATCAACGATTTTCCGGGACTTTTGTTTCGTATGCCCCTAGGCTGGGAAGCTGATCCCCGCGCCGGTGTTGGGATGGACCAGGGACAGAGCGGCGTCTAGGACAAAGAGGGCGCAGAGGACCCGGCAGGCCCCCGTCCGGAGAGGGCGGGGCAGACGGGAGAGCTCTTGGGCCAGCGCGGGCCCCAACAGGCGCACCAGAACCCACCCCGCCCCGGCAAAGGCGGCCAGGCTCCCCAGACAGATCCGCCCGTTCAGGTCCAGGGGCCAGGCGGAGTAGTCCCACCAGCGGGTGTGGAAGAGCCCCTCCAGCAGCAGGGACGCGCTGTACTCCACCCCGCCGCCCAGCAGGGCGCTCAGCGCCATCAGCCGCGCCCCGCAGAGATGGGAGAGCAGCAGCAGAATCAGCAGGCCCCCGGCGCCGTACACCGGGAGCCAGGGGCCGTGGAAAAAGCCCCGGTTCACCGTCTGGCCGGTGGAGAGGCGGACGAAAAGCACTTCCCAGAGCCACCCGGCGGCGGACAGCAGAAAAAACAGCAGAAGAGGCAGCTCCAGGGCGGATGGTTCCTTTTTCATGGACATATTTTGCGCCGCAGGGACAAAAATATCCGAAAAATTTTTTTGCGGCCTCCCCGGCAGGGGAGAACGGAGGCGGACAGATGAAAAAAGCGGATTTCCTTTTGACCGGGGCCGTCCTCCTGGCGGCGGCCGCGCTGTACCTGCTCCTGGGGCCTAAGGGCCCGGGAGCCTGGGTTGTTGTGACCAGAGACGGCGCGGAGTGGGGCCGGTACCCTCTGAACCAGGACGCCACCGCCGTCATCGGCGGAGAGGAGTGGAACGTGCTGCAAATCAATGGCGGAAAGGCGTCTGTGGCGGAGGCCAACTGCGGCGACCAGACCTGCGTGCGCTCCGGGGCGATTTCCCGGGAGGGGGAAACCATCGTGTGTCTGCCCCACCGGGTGGTAATCCGGGTGGAGGGCGGCGGACAGACGGACCTGGACGCCTTGGCGGGATAGGGGGCGGCATGGGAAAAAAGATGGCGCGGTACGGCCTGCTCACCGCCCTGGCCATGGTGCTGTCTTGGGTGGAGAGTTTGGTCCCCTTTTCTGCGGCTATGCCGGGGATGAAACTGGGGCTGGGGAATCTGGTGGTGGTGTTCGCCCTGTACCGCATGACCGCCCGGGACGCGGCGGCCCTCTCTCTTGCCAGGGTGGCGCTGGTATCGGCGGCTTTCGGCAACGCCTTCAGCTTCGTCTACTCCCTGGCGGGAGCGGCTTTGAGCTTGGCCGTGATGGTTTTGCTGAAAAGGACGGGGCGGTTTTCCGTGGTTGGCGTCAGCGTGGCCGGAGGCGTCTGCCACAACCTGGGACAGCTGCTGGTGGCCATGGCGGCGCTGGGCTCCGCCCAACTGGGGTGGTACCTGCCGGGACTGCTGGCGGCTGGAACCGCCGCTGGAGCCGCCATCGGCGGGGTGGGCGGCGTGATGGTGGAGAGAATAAAGCTGAAATTGTAATATATAAAGGGTGATTTCATCACCCCAGTACACGTTGACTGCCGGTGGCACTGCTTGGGGAGGGCAAATAATGAAACGAGGGTTAGGAATCGCAAGATGTGGACTTGCTTGTTGCCTGTGCTCAGAAAATGTAAAATGCAATGGCTGTTATTCGGATAACTGTCCTGGCTACACCCAATGCGAAAATAGAAAATATTCTATCGAAAAGGGATTCTTAGGCTGTTATGTCTGCGAAATGGATTGCAAAGTCTGCAAAGGAAAAGTCAATAGGAAAATGAAATAAATTTGTGGACATAGAGGAAGGTGAAAAAGAGCAACACAAAAAGACCGCCGTGTAAACGCCGGTCAAATGGAAACAGGGCGGGGACGGTCAATCGGCGTTTTCCAGCGATGCCAGATATTCTTTGACCC
>CATIYU010000389.1 GCA_949739085.1 uncultured Eubacteriales bacterium
CATCCCCAGGCAGATGCCAAAGTAGGGGACCCTATGCTCCCGGGCGTACCGGATGGCGGAGATCATCCCCTCGGTGCCCCGGGCCCCGAAGCCCCCGGGCACTAAAATACCGTCACAGCCTTCCAGCCGCTCCGCCGCGTTCTGGTCGCTGAGCTCCTCGGAATCCACCCAGTCGATGTCCACCACCGCGTCGTTCTCGATGCCTCCATGGTGAAGGGCCTCGGCCACCGAAAGGTAGGCGTCTTGGAGGTTCATATACTTGCCCACCATGGCGATCCTCACATGGTCCCGGGCATTTTTGGCCCTTGTCACCATGGCCTGCCACTCTTCCAGGTCAGGCCCCCGCTCCGTAAGCCCCAGCCGCCTGCACACCACCCGGCCCAGCCCCTCCCCTTCCAGCATGAGGGGCACCTCATAGAGGATGTCCGCTGTCAGGTTCGGGATGGCGTTTTCCCGGGGAATATTGCAGAAGAGGGAGATTTTCTCCAGAATGTCCTGGGGCACCGGCTCGTCGCACCGGCACATAATCACGTCCGGCTGAATTCCCAGGCTAAGGAGTTCCTTGGCGGAGTGCTGGGTGGGTTTGCTCTTCAGCTCCCCGGTGCCTGGTATGGGCACAATCAGCGACACATGGATAAACATGACGTTGTTGCGGCCCCGCTCCGCCGCCACCTGGCGGATGGACTCCAGGAAGGGCTGGCTCTCAATGTCGCCCACCGTGCCGCCGATCTCCACAATGGCCACGTCGGTATCCGGCGTGTCCAGCTGGTAGATGCGGCGCTTGATCTCCCCGGTGATGTGGGGGATGATCTGCACCGTACCGCCCAGATAGTCCCCCCGGCGCTCCCGGCTGAGCACGTCCCAGTAGACCTTGCCCGAGGAGACGGAGGAATTGACGTCCAGACTCTCGTCAATAAACCGCTCGTAGTGGCCCAGATCCAGGTCCGTCTCCGCGCCGTCGTCGGTGACGAACACCTCGCCATGCTGATAGGGACTCATGGTCCCCGGGTCCACATTTAAATAGGGGTCCAGCTTCTGGACCTTCACCCGCAGGCCCCGCTGCTTCAGCAGGCGGCCTAAAGAAGCGGCGGTAATCCCCTTGCCTAAACCGGAGACTACGCCGCCTGTTACAAAGATATACTTTACCGGCACAAAAATACCCCCTCCACACCCAACTGTTCATAAAAAATATATAGACAATATTACCCCAAGGGCAGGAAAAAGTCAAGAGCGCGGGTGAGAATCTGAGGGAGGGACTGTAAAAACTGGGGGTGCCGGGGGTGGATGGCACAACATATAGTATTATATAAGGAGTACGGGCGTGCACGGGGGAGGGGGCAGGGGAAGATGTCAAAAAAAGTAAAAAAAGGTATTGACAAAAGGGGAAGAATATGGTAGATTAATTGAGCCGCGAGGGAAACGGCGGTAGCCGGGAAGC
>CATIYU010000390.1 GCA_949739085.1 uncultured Eubacteriales bacterium
TTCCGGGCCAGGGGGGTCTTTTGCAGCTCCTGACCCTTTTTCCCTACGACCTCGCCCTTGCGGAAATGGAGCGGGTACTCAAATCCGTCCCGCCAGACGGTGACGTCCATGTAGTCCGACGAATATTGGGTGGCGCAGGAGCCTAGGCCGTTGAGGCCCAGGGAGAACTCGTAGTTCTCCCCCTCATTGTTGCCGTACTTGCCCCCGGCGTAGAGCTCGCAGAACACCAGCTCCCAGTTCCAGCGCTTCTCCTTCTCGTTCCAGTCCACGGGGCAGCCCCGGCCCTGGTCCTCCACCTCCACGCTGTGGTCCAGGAAGCTGGTAACGGTGATCAGCCGCCCGTGCCCCTCCCGCGCCTCGTCGATGGAGTTGGATAAAATTTCAAATACGGCGTGCTCGCAGCCCTCCAGGCCGTCGGAACCGAAAATGACGCCGGGCCGTTTTCGGACCCGGTCGGCCCCCTTCAGGGCGCTGATGGAGTCGTTGCCGTAGGTTTCGCGTTTCTCAGTGGCCATACTTTCCTCCAGATGATAAGCTTATCTTCTAGTGTAACAAATTTTCCCGGCAATGGCAAGAGGGCCGGTCCGGATTTCTCGCGGTCCCGCCGGGAGCGGCCCACAGTTTGACAAAAAAGGAAAGAAGTTTGAAAAAAGTGACCGGGCCTGCGGGGGCCATAATGGATAAGGAACCAATGAAACCGCCGCCTGGGAGGGGTTTTGCACATTATCCACAAGGTTATCCACATCGTTATGTCAACACAAATTCCGCCGGAAAAGTGCGGAAAAGATGGAAAGCACGCGCGTTCGGGCTGTTTGGGGGAAAACCTGTGCAAAAACATGGGAAAATGGGAATCTGCCACTTGTCAACAGGTTCGTTCTCTGGTATAGTAAGAACATTGTGAAAAATCCCCACCCTAAACCCAGGAGGACAAGATAAATGGACAACAAACACTTCTATATCACCACCCCCATCTACTATCCCTCCGGCAAGCTGCACATCGGCCACGCCTACTGCTCCGTGGCCACCGACGCCATGGCCCGCTACAAGCGGCTCCAGGGCTACGACGTCATGTTCCTCACCGGCACAGACGAGCACGGCCAGAAGATCGAGGACAAGGCCCGGGAGGCCGGTGTGGACCCCCAGAAGTTCGTGGACGGCATCGTCACCGCCCCCGGCGGCGTGCTGGACCTGTGGAAGCTGATGGACGTCTCCTACGACCGCTTCATCCGCACCACGGATAGTTACCACGTCTCCGCCGTCCAGAAGATCTTCCGGAAGATGTACGACAACGGCGACATCTATAAGGGCTCCTACAGGGGCAAGTACTGCAAGCCCTGCGAA
>CATIYU010000391.1 GCA_949739085.1 uncultured Eubacteriales bacterium
GGGATTCCGCCATGGCAGTGGTCCTCACCGACGGCCCCGGCGGCAGCAAGCGGATGTGCGTCGGAGCCGGGATGGCCGGTGTGGTCTTTGTGGACGTTCTGGGCGGCCAGGACGAACGGATCCTGATGCCGGAAAACGGCACGGCGGATTTCCCGGCCGGCGGCGTTTCTGTGTAGGTGTGGGTCCCGGAGGGCATGGCCCAGCGGATTGTCGGGGAATTGGAAGCCGTGTCCCCTGAATCCCTCGCCAGCCGTCCCGAATAAAAAACGGTATGCTGCATCCAGGAGGATAGCCACCATGAAAAAGCTGCAATTCAACGCCCCTGTCATTCTTGGTTTCTTCTTTATTTCCCTGCTATCCCTCGTACTCGGTTTTCTCACATCCAAAGCTTCTACAACGGCGGTCTTTTCTGTCTACCGCTCCTCCCTGCTCGATCCCCTCACCTACGTCCGCTTTTTCGGGCATATCTTCGGACACGCCGGTATGTCCCACTTTTTTTGTAACATGCTGCTTCTTCTGGTCGTGGGACCGCCGCTGGAGAAATTATATGGAAGCAAGGTGATTGCCTTCGGGATCACGGCCACCGCGCTGATTACCGGGATTCTACAGTTCGTTTTCTTTCCCCATACGCTCCTTCTTGGAGCTAGTGGGGTCGTGTTTATGCTCATCATGCTGTCGTCCTTCTCCGGAGCGAAAATGGGACAGATCCCCGTTACTCTGATCCTGGTGGCGCTCATGTATCTTGGGCAGGAGGTGTACTCCATCTTCTTCATCAGAGACAATGTTGCCAATCTCATCCATATCGTTGGCGGTATCTGCGGAATTGGATTAGGCCTGCAATTAAGAGGAAACAACGCACTTTGAGAGCGCCCCCCAACCAACTCTTGTTGGTTGGGGGGACTGCCATTCAGGGACCATAGCTCCTCATCCGCGCAGGCGCTGCTCCCGCTTCTAACTCATCTGTCCCACCAGGTATATATTGGTGCATTGCCGCTGCTATTCCACAGCCCGGTCCGGCAACACTTTGAGCAGCAGCCGTAGGAATTATCGTTCTCTTTGTCCGAGGTCTCCATGTCCACTTGGCTTCGGATGGTCATGCCAGACAATATCTCAGCCTCGGGGATATTGGGGGGTGGCCGCAGCCGCCAGGGGGAGCAGATGGCTTTTCAGCGTATCCACCGCCTCCTCTGAGATCAGCCGGCCGTCGCTGGTAGACATCATTACCGTGTCCACCACAATGTTTCCCTCCTGATAGAACTTCAGCCGCCCCGCAATTTTCTCAATCAGCCCGCAGTGAAGTAGCGTTCAAAATAATTTGCCGCAACCTACAAAAATCACAAATCAGAAGCGGATTTTAGAGGACTACGCAAGGAAAAACGGCTTTACCAATATCCGGCATTTCACCGATGACGGAATCCGTGGAACTACGTTTGCTGGGGTA
>CATIYU010000392.1 GCA_949739085.1 uncultured Eubacteriales bacterium
GCAAAATCGTTATTATTTGGGACAAATTTCTTTGCCATTTTGCCCTCCTTCCTCGAAAAATGCGGATTTCTTTTTCGCCTATTTTAGCACATATCCGCCTCATCATCAAGGCTAAAGCAACATATCACACAATTCCAGCCCATGGCCCGCAGGCCATCAAAGCGACGCAATCCCCACGTAGGCCAGCTATCGGAGCTTGCCAACCCATCAGCGGGGGATTGTATGGAGCGAAACCAACCTCTGACCCCGCCTTATGCCCAGCCGCCGACAATTGCCCAGGCTTCGCCCGTGGCGGGCTACCCAGCCGCCGACACTACATCACGCCACTTTCGCAACAAAATTCCCCGCTCCGTAGAGCGGGGAATAGAATGAGAGTTCGCATTACAGGCCAGTCCGGCGACGAAAATCCTTGTATATTTCTTCCCGCTGTTGTCTCCCTGCTGCACCTTCAGCGTGGATTGCGCCTTGTATTGCTTCGCCTTCGGCTACGACTGCTTCAAGAGTTTGGCGCTGCAAAATACATTGCTCATATGCAAGGCTGATTTGCTTCTGCTGGTTTGCCAGAACCTGGTCTTGAAACAGTTTCTGTTCATACAGTACCACGGCTTCTCCCAGTGTTCCGCACATGCCATTATTGATTGCTTTGTAGAAGAAATTGGCCGCATCGGAGCAACAATAGGCAGGCGGATACCAGCTCATATCAAGCTGTGATATTTGCCGCCGGACATCGTCACATTTTTGCTCCGCAGAAGCAATCTGACTGTCAAACGCATTTGTAACCTTTTGAGTTTTCCTCCTGATAAATCTGCTCAGGCGCTTGGCGCCAATAATTTCTATGATGATTGCTGCCACCAAAGTCAATCCCATTATAACACTGCTTATTCTTTGCCCCAATATCGGCCATAATATCGGCCTTAATATCGTTGTTATTATTGCCGACACCATAGCGCCCGCTATGATTGACGGTATGATCATGATGATAGCGGCTATCACCATAGCGGTAACCGAAACCCCGGCTGAGATCGCCGAATCTGCAACGGCGTTTGCTTTGGCCCGGGCGTTTCTTAACGGTTCTACAGTATCTGTCAGTGGCTTTAGGTTATCCAGGAACTCCATAAAATCCACCAAGGGTCCTGCAACAGGCACGATGTTACGAATTGCATCCTTTTTCAATTTTGAAAAAGTTTGGGCTGCGTAAAGCGCCCCCTCAAACTCTTGGAACAGCGGTATTACAGTCCGCAGCTTGAGTAAAGTTTCCTGCTTTTCCTGTGCTGTCATGTATCTCTCCCCTTTATAAATCTCTATGGTTCGGCCCTTGGGGGTGGTACTTCCTTTCCCGGCCCCCGCAGGCTTTCCCACAGAGACAACAAAAGCGGCGCAGGGTTAATAAGC
>CATIYU010000393.1 GCA_949739085.1 uncultured Eubacteriales bacterium
ATCCAGGGCGGCAATACCGGCGGAGCGGGCGGCGTTCAAAATCATGCTGCGGGCGAAGAGCAGCTCCGTGCCATCGGACCTGGTGGTCTTCAGGTCGGTGACGTAGTCCTCCGCGCCCAGGGCGATGCCGATGAGGCGGTCGGAGGCGTGGGCAATCTCCTTGGCGTTGAGGACGCCGTTGGCGGTCTCAATGGCCGCCATCATGCCGGTAGCGCCCACAGGGATGCCGTGCTTCTCCTCAATGCGGGCGATTTCCCGCTCGCAGTCGATAACGTCCTGGGCGCTGTCGGTCTTGGGCAGGCGCACCACATGGACCCCGGCGGGCACAATGGCCTCCAGGTCCTGGATGCCCAGGCCGCTGGAGAGGTCGTTAATGCGGACGACGATCTCCTTCTTGCCGAAGTCCAGGGTTTTCAGGGCGTTGTGGACCAGGAAGCGGGCGGTGTCCTTCTCCGTGTAGGCCACGGAGTCCTCCAGGTCGAACATGATGCTGTCCGCGCCATAGATGCGGGAATCCGTAATCATGCCCGGGTTGTTGCCGGGGACGAACATCATGGACCGGCGCAGGCGGTCCTTGGTATAACGCTTCTCCATTACTTGCCCACCTCCCACTGGTAGTCGCTGCTCTCCGCCGCGCGGAAGGCGGCGGCGCTGACCCGGGCCCGGACCGTACAGTCCAGAGCGCCCTTGTCCACGGCCTGGACGGCGGCGTTTTCAATGCCGAGGCCGGAGAGGGTCTCCCGGATAACGGCCTCAATCTGGCGGCCGTACTGCTGCATAACGTTGCTGGAGAGGTCGAGCTCGACGCCGCCGGCGTCCTTGGGCTCAATGGTAATCATAATGTCGCCGGACTCCATGGTGCCGGCAACGGCGGTTTTTTTCAGCTGCATATAAGCACCCCATCTTCAAGTTTTCGTCCGCGCTTCACAAAAAGGCGGCGGGGCGGGGGCAGTGCCCCCGCGCCCCATTGAGGCCGTTAGGCCAGCTTCTTGGAGAGCCGCTCCGCAATAGCGTCCAGGAACTCCTCGGAGTTCACGGCGCGGGCCTGGAAGCCGGGCTCCACCAGGCCCACCAGGTCCTTGGTCATGATACCGGCGTTGAGGGTGTCGAAGCAGGCTTCCTCCAGCTTCTCGCCGAAGTTCACCAGCTCCTTCAGGCCGTCCAGCTCGCCACGCTTTTTCAGAGCGCCGGACCAAGCAAAGATGGTGGCCATGGAGTTGGTGGAGGTCTTTTCTCCCTTGAGGTGCTTGTAGTAGTGCTTGGTGACCGTGCCGTGAGCGGCCTCGAATTCGGTAGTGCCGTCGGGGGCCACCAGGACGGAGGTCATCATAGCCAGGGAGCCGAAAGCGGTGGAGACCATGTCGCTC
>CATIYU010000394.1 GCA_949739085.1 uncultured Eubacteriales bacterium
AAGTTAGTAAATTTATATCAAATTTTGAAGGGTGGATTTTACATGAAAAAATTCTTATCAGCAGCCCCTTCAGCGCAGCTTTCTATGAGAGCGTGGAGGCCGCCCGGACCTGTTTGCAGGAGGAGTTCGTCCGGAAGGACTGCGGCGGAGAGGCCCCGGTGGTCCATTGTGTGGGCCATACCCACATTGATGTGGCATGGCTCTGGACCCTGGCCCAGACCAGGGAGAAGGCCCAGCGCAGCTTCTCCACCGTTTTGCGGCTGATGGAGCAGTACCCCGAGTACCGGTTCATGTCCTCCCAGCCCCAGCTGTACCAGTATGTGAAGGAGGAGGCCCCGGAGCTCTACCGGCAGATCCTCCAGCGGGTCAAGGAGGGCCGCTGGGAGGTGGAGGGGGCCATGTGGCTGGAGGCCGACTGCAATCTCCCCTCCGGCGAGAGCCTGGTCCGCCAGATCCTCCACGGCAAGCGCTTCATGCGGGAGGAGTTCGGGGTGGACAGCCATATCCTCTGGCTGCCGGATGTCTTCGGCTACAGCGCCGCCCTGCCCCAGATCCTGCGGAAGTCCGGGGTGGACCAGTTCTTTACCACCAAGATCAGCTGGAACGAGTACAACAAACTCCCCTACGACGCTTTCCTCTGGCAGGGTATCGACGGCAGTGAGGTGTTCACCAGCTTTGGCACCGCGAGAGACCTCCCCAAGCCCGGTGAGCCGGACATCCACACCACCTACACCGGCACCAACGAGCCCTCCATGGTGGCGGGCACCTGGGCCCGCTTCCAGCAGAAGGAGTACTCCGACCAGACCCTTATCACCTTCGGCTACGGCGACGGCGGCGGCGGTCCCCCCCGCCACGACCTGGAGACCCAGCGGCGCACTGCGTGGGGCCTCCCCGGCCTCCCCCGGACAAAGATCAGCACCGCCGGGGACTACATGGCCCGGCAGGAGGCGGACCTGCGGGCCCGGGCCGCGGAGACCGGACGGGTCCCCCGGTGGGTGGGGGAACTGTACCTGGAGTTCCACCGGGGCACCTACACCTCCATCGCCAAAAACAAGCGCGGCAACCGCAAGAGCGAGCTCCTTCTCCAGCGGGCGGAGGCCCTCTCCGTGCTGGCCGGGGCCCTGTGCGGGCGGACTTACCCCCAAAAAGAGCTCTACAGCCTGTGGCAGACCGTCCTGCTCAACCAGTTCCACGACATTATCCCCGGCTCCTCCATCCACGAGGTCTACGAGGACAGCGACCGGATGTATGCCCAGGTCCTGGATCAGGGCCGGCACCTGGCCGGGGAGGCCCTGGAGGCCCTGGCCGGGCAGGTGTCCGGGAAGGGGCTGCTGGTCTACAATCCCCTGGGCT
>CATIYU010000395.1 GCA_949739085.1 uncultured Eubacteriales bacterium
ATCATTAATAATACGTCGTAACCCTGGTCCCGGAAATACTCCGCGATGCTGGTGGCCACGCTGGGGCACTTCATCCGCAGCATGGCGGGCTGGTCGGAGGTTGCCACTACCAGCACGCTCCGCCGCATTCCCTCCTCGCCCAGGTCCTTTTGCATGAACTCCAGAACCTCGCGGCCACGCTCACCCACCAGGGCGATGACGTTGATGTCCGCCTTCACGTTCTTAGCGATCATGCCCATGAGGGTGGACTTGCCCACGCCGGACCCGGCGAAGATGCCAATACGCTGGCCCTTGCCGATGGTCAAGAGACTGTCGATCGCTTTAATTCCGAACTCCATCCGCTCCCGGATGGGGGGGCGGGTCATAGGATTTATGTACCCAGAATCAATAGAGAAGGAATCCGCCCGCTCAAAGGCCCCCAGCCCGTCGATGGGCTGTCCCAGAGCGTTAATGACCCTTCCCCGCAGAAACGGCCCAACCGGCAGCGTCAGCCGCTTGCCGGTGTTCCGTACAAAATTGCCCGCAGAAATGCCGCTCATGTTGGCGTAGGGCATGAGCAGAATATGGTCGTTCTTGAACCCCACCACCTCAGCGGGCACCTGCCCGCCGGATTCGCCGGAATAGATCCGGCAGATATCCCCGATGGCGGCCCTGCCGCCGGAGGCCTCAATGGACATTCCCACGATATTTTCAATTTTACCCGTCCGGCTTATCGTCTCAGCGCTCCGGACGCTAGGAATCATCTCGCGGAACATATCCATCCTTTCTCCGCCGCCGGGGGGCCCGGCCTGTTGGTTCTGTCCCCCGCCTAGGACCCCAGCTGCTCATGCAGGAGATCCCGGATGGTTGACATCTGGGTGGAGACGCTGGCGTCCACAATCTCCTCCGGCGTCTCCACAATGCAGGTCCCGTCCTCGCCGTCTCCCATAGGTACCACTTTAATGTGCTGGGAGAGGGCGCCCAGGGCCAGCGTCAGGGCGGGGGAGATCTGGGCCATCCCCTTGGTATCGCAGCCGGAGATGTAGATGTGAACCCACTCCTGCCGCTTCATTCGCTCGGTGGCGGTCTGGATCATGCGCACGATGACCTCGCTGCTGCTCTTGAGACTCACCCGGACCACCTTCTCCGCCACCGCGATGACGAGATCCAGCAGCTCCGCCTGGGTCTGGTTGAGCATCTCGTCCCGGGCCAGGGACGCCTTCTCCAGGAACGCGGCCACATCCGCTTCCAGGCGCTGGGCCGCAGCCTCCCGGTCCCGGACCGCGTCCTCCACCGCC
>CATIYU010000396.1 GCA_949739085.1 uncultured Eubacteriales bacterium
CCTCCAAAATCAAGAAGCAATAGGCTGGATATGTACTTGTTATTGTTTCATATCATACCTCATTTTTTCAATTTTGTCAATACAAGAACTAGTAATGACAAATTTATTGTTCAATTTAACGATTTTCCTGCGGCTATTCTATTAATACATGCCGTACCCTAGATGATATTGTGCTCCTTATGGGTGCAATCCCCCGAAATAGGGTTTGTCCCGGTCTTTATCACAACGAACCCTTGGGAGTGGCTTTCAGTCCGTCTGGCATCATGAGTGACCGGCCCATCATCTGGAGAGCTTGATTGAAACTGTCCCTCGCCTTGCTGAAGTAACCGCCCTGCACCGTCTGGTTTCCCAAGGCTTTGGACAGGATCCCCTCCGTCTATCCTGGTGGCAGAAACTCTGCCAGCAAAAGGATTACATAGGCCAAGGGCCCCTCTGCTCGAGCAGATAGGCGTACATCCGGTGCATATTGGAGCTGGCTGGAAGGTGCGAGAACGCTTTTTCTATCTGTGTTTATTCCTGTCGACAGGTTCGCATGTTTCGCCCCACCCGCCGTTGAGAAGTCGCGTGACTACCTCTGGATATGTCATTCCATAGAATTTTTGCCGGAAAGAGACCCGCCCGCCGCCGTTTTCCTCAGCGTGGCCGTACCAGTAATTCCCATGAAGGGTAACGCTGTGGTCGCTGGCAAGCCGCTTCTCAAATCCAGAGTACAACAGCTTCTCGCCCTGCCGGAGCAGGAACTGCTTCAGGTCAACCCCACCGGCTCGCTGTTTCTGTTCGTCTGTGAAATGGATGTATGAAATTTTCGCCGCCTTCTTCCTTGTTTTTCCACTGGGCATCTGCTATACTGACCCCAGAGAGGAGTTGAGACCGGTGCAGATAGTTGTGCTGAATGGTACATTGACCGAGGACGAGCAGGTTGTCTATGTCCGACAGGCTGCGAAAATATATCCCATGAGTATCATTGAGAAGCTCTTCCTGGATGTGCAGGGCGATCAAGTGGTAGTCAGCTACAATCTCCACCGTTTCCGCAATCTGCGAAAAATGGGTGGATATTGCATCGGAGAACCATCTGATTGGAATGCCGCCAAACAGGCGGAGCTTCGGGATACTATCCCGAACCCAATACCGTAACTTTGAGAGGAGTACCGCCATATGAAACAGGAAATCGAAGTCTTTGATTGCGCAAAAGAGATTGTCTCCGCCATTCCCAAGGGCGTTTTGCTGACTACTAAAAACGGCGGTAAGGTAAACACGATGACCATCGGCTGGGGAACCCTTGGCGTGGAGTGGGGCCTGCCTATCTTCGTGGCCTTCGTCCGTGAAGGACGTTTTACCAGAGA
>CATIYU010000397.1 GCA_949739085.1 uncultured Eubacteriales bacterium
ACTGGAGGGAGCCGCTGCGTGCGATGGTGCCCAGGTTCTTCTCCAGCTCCTCCTCCGTCATGCCCACGCCGTTGTCCGACACCGTCAGGGTCCGGGCCTCCTTGTCCGGCGTCACCGCGATCCGCAGGTCGGACCGCTTCACCTTCACCGTGTCGTCCGTCAGGGACAGGTAGGCCAGTTTGTCGATGGCGTCGCTGGCGTTGGAGACGATCTCCCGCAGGAAAATTTCCTTGTGGGTGTAGATGGAGTTAATCATCAGGTCCAGCAGGCGCTGGGATTCCGCCTTGAATTTTTTCTTGGCCATAGGTTTGTCTGTTCCTCCTGTCAAGCGGGCCCCGCCGCGTATTCTCCGGAAGCCCTGTATATTTCAGCCCTATCATGCCTGCTAATTGTGAACAGGATATGACCAAATTGTAAATATTAGCACTCTCTTTTTGGGAGTGCTAACGCAATGGGCCGTCAATTCCGGTAAATTTTCCGGCTCAGGTGGTTGAGTTGCCCTGCCCGCTGTGTTAGAATGCAGAATATACAGCTCCCGCCAGCCCCGCTGGCGGACAGGCGGCAAGAAGGAGGACATATTATGAATCAGATCCAGGACTACATCCGCAGTCAACTGGCGGCAGTCATCGGCATCGACAGCCCCACCGGCTGCACCGGCCAGGTGCAGCAATACATCTTTGACCAGCTCTCCGCCATGGGCTTCGCCCCCCAGCGGCTGAACAAGGGCGGCGTCCGGGTGACCCTGGGCGGCGAGGGGGACCCCCTGGCTCTCACCGCCCACGCCGACACCCTGGGCGCGGTGGTCCGCTATATCAAGCCCGACGGACGGCTGGCCATCTCCAACATGAACTTAAATGTATTCAATGTGGAGGCGGAGAACGTGCGGGTCATCACCCGGTTCAATGGGGCCTATGAGGGCACCCTCCAGCTGGTCAACGCGTCCATCCACGTCAATCCGGACCCCCGGCAGGCCCGGGACATGGACAAAAACATGGAGATCGTACTGGACCAGGACGTGCGCGCCAAGGCGGACACGGAGGCCCTGGGCATCCGGCCCGGCGACTTCATCGCCGCCGAGCCCCGCTTCCGCATCACGGACACCGGTTATGTGAAGAGCCGGTACCTGGATGACAAGGCCTCGGTATCCGTCCTGCTGGGCCTGGCCAAGCGGGTCAGCGAGGGGAAAACCGCCCTGCCCCGCCGGGTGGACCTGCTGTTCACCGTGTTTGAGGAGCTGGGCCACGGCGGCGCGTGCGGCATCGCCCCGGACGTGACGGAGATCATCGCGGTGGACATGGGCTGCGTGGGGGACACCCTGGCCTGCACCGAGCGGCAGGTCTCCATCTGCGCCAAGGACCGCAGCGGCCCCTACGATCTCCAGGTGACCAACCGGCTCATCCAGTGCGCCCAGCAGGCGGGGCTGGATTACGCCGTGGATATCTACCATAGCTATTCCTCCGACGCGTCCGCCGCCCTGCGGGCCGGGTACGACGCCCGCTGCGGCCTCATCGGCCCCGGCGTCTACGCCTCCCACGGCTATGAGCGCACCCATCTGGACGGCATCAACAACACCTTCGCCCTTCTGCTGGCGTATTTGGGGATAGATCCGGCGTAACCGCTAAATTGTCCCTTGCCCCCGGCGGAAAGATATGGTAGAATGGACTAATCGGAGCCCCACTATAAAACGAGGAGGACATAGAGGAAATCATGGCAACTGAAACGAAAATCCCCAAGAGAAACGAGCTGGACCGCGGGTCTTGTTGGAGCACAGAGGACATTTTCCCCAGCGACGAGGCCTGGACCAAAGAATTTGAGGCGTGTCAGGGCCTGCCTGCGGAGGTGGCCGCGTATAAGGGCCGCCTAGGCGAGTCCGCCCAGACCCTGCTGGACTACCTGACGTTCCTGGAGAAGATGGACGGGCGCATTGAGCTGCTGTACGTCTACACCATGCTCCGGCACGACGAGGACACCGCCAACCCGGTCTATCAGGCTATGCAGGGCCGCTGCTTCAGCTTCCTCACCCAGCTGAACGCCGCCGGCGCCTATGCGGGACCGGAGCTGGTGGCCATCCCCCAGGAGACCCTGGACGGCTTCTACGCCCAGCTGCCCGCCCTGGAGAAGTACCGCCGCTACCTGACCAAGGCCCGGCTGGAGAAGGACCACATCCTCTCTCCCGCCGAGGAAAACCTGTTGGCCTCCGTGTCCGAAGTCAGCCGGGGCCCCTCCAGCATCTTCAACAGCTTCCACGACGCGGACATGAAGTTCCCCAGCGTTGCCGACAGTCAGGGCAATCTCCATCCCCTGACCAACGGCTCCTACATCTCCCTTATGGAGAGCCCGGACCGTACCCTCCGGGAGAACGCCTTTAAGGCATACTACGGCACATTCAACGGCAGCCGCAACGCCCTGGCCGCCATGATGGACGCCAATATCCGCAAGGATATCTTCTACGCCCGGGCCCGGAAGTATGAAAACGACCTGGTCAGCTCCCTGTTCCCGGTGGAGGTGCCGGAGACGGTGTACCACAACCTGCTGCTGGCGGTCCACCAGAATCTGGACAAGATGCACCGCTACATGGACCTGCGGAAGAAGGCCATGGGCCTGGACGAGCTGCACATGTACGACATCTACGCCAGCATGATTCCCGGCGGGGACGAGGTGATCTCCTTTGAGCGGGCCAAGGAGGAGGTCCTGGAGGCCACTAAGGTGCTGGGCCAGGAGTACCACGACGTGCTGGCCGCCAGCTTCGGCCAGCGCTGGATGGACATCCGCGAGAACCAGGGCAAGCGCTCCGGCGCCTACTCCTGCGGCTGCACCGTCCACCCCTTTGTGCTCCTCAACCACAAGGACACCCTCAACAGCGAATTCACCCTGGCCCACGAGATGGGCCAC
This sequence comes from uncultured Eubacteriales bacterium, assembly GCA_949739085.1. The sequence continues at coordinate 2,893 of CATIYU010000397.1, forward strand.
GCCATGCATTCCTACCTGAGCAACAAGTATCAGCCCCCCATCTATGCCAACTACGTGCTCTTTGTGGCCGAGGTGGCCTCCACCTGCAACGAGGCCCTGTTGATGCAGTACCTGCTCAAGAGGACCACAGATAAGAAGCAGCGGGCGGTGCTCATCAACTACTTCCTGGAGCAGTTCCGCACCACCCTGTACCGCCAGACCATGTTCGCGGACTTCGAGCTGAGGATCCACCGTTTGGCGGAGACCGGCGAGATGCTGACCGCCGAGCGGCTGTGCGAGATCTATTATGACCTCAATAAGATGTACTACGGCAGCGGCATGGTGGTGGACCCGGAAATCGCCATCGAGTGGGCCCGGATTCCCCATTTCTACCGCCACTTCTACGTCTACCAGTACTCCACCGGCTTCTCCGCCGCTATGGCGCTGTCCAAGCGGATTCTGGAGGGCGGGGAAGAGGCTGTAAAGGACTACCTGAAGTTCCTCAGCGGCGGCTGCTCCACGGACCCCGTGTCCCTGCTGAAGATGGCGGGAGTGGACGTGAGCACCCCCCAGCCGGTAAACGACGCTCTGGAGCTCTTTGGAACCCTGATCAGCGAGCTGGAAGAGCTGCTGAAATAAAACATCTTCCCGCGATAACAATAGCCCCCCGGCTGCGTGCAGCTGGGGGGCTTGTCCTGTATGGGAGAGAAGCGGGACGGCTCAGCGGTGCTTCCCCTGGAAGAACAGCGCCAGGGTCCCGGGGCCGGAGTGGTTGCCGATGACGGGACCCACGTAGTTGATGACCAGGGTCTTTACGGCGTATTTCTCCTCAATGCGCTTTCCCAGGGCCTCCGCCTCCGCTCCGCAGCCGCCGTGGCTGATGAAAACCACCGAGGGGTCCTCCACCAGCTCCTCCATCATGTCCAGCACCGCCTGGATGGACGCCTTGCGGCCCCGGACCTTGTCCACCGGAATCAGGTGGCCCTCGCTGTCCACATGGAGCACCGGCTTCATTTGCAGCATGGTGCCCCCCAGGGCCGCCGCCGCAGACACCCGCCCGCCCCGCTTGAGGTGGTTCAGGTCGTCCACCGTGAACCAGTGGCAGATATGCTGTTTCCGCTCCTCGGTAAAATCCCGCACCTCGCTGATGGTGCGGCCCTTCCGCTGTTCCAGGGCGGCCAGGTACACCAGCATCCCCTGGCCCAGGGACGCGCTGAGGCTGTCCACCACCAGCACGGTACTCTCCGGGTAGTTCTCCATCACCTCCTGGGAGGCGATGCAGGCAGACTGATAGGTGGTGGAGAGTCCAGAGGAGAAGCTGATGCACAGGATGTCCCGCCCCTCCTGGACGATTTTGGACATGGCGGCCTCAAACACGCCGGTGCTGACAGCGGAGGTGGTGCCCAGTGCCCCGCCCCGCAGGCGTTCGTAGAAGTCGCCGGGGTCCATGTCCCGGTTGTCCGGGTAGTTGTAGTATTCCCGCCCCTCCATGAAGAAGGAGAGAGGCAGCACCGTCAGCCCCAGGTCCTTCACCATCTGCGCCGGGAGATCGCAGCAGCTATCCGTCATAATAACATAGTCGCGCATAATGATCTGCTCCTTTCTATATATAGCTGCCTCCTTCCCTTGCGGGAGAGGGGGATTGCTTGTTCAGCGTTCCTTGGCTGCGGCGATAAATTCCCGGAAGAGGGGGTGAGCCCGGTTGGGCCGGCTCTTCAGCTCCGGATGGAACTGCACCCCAACGAACCAGGGGTGGTCCCGCAGCTCCACGATCTCTACCAGCCGCCCGTCCGGAGAGAGGCCGGAGAAGACCAGCCCCGCCCGGCCGAGGGCGTCCCGGTAGCTGTTGTTGAACTCATAGCGGTGGCGGTGGCGTTCGTCAATGCGCTCCTCGCCGTAGGCGGCGGCGGCCCGGCTGCCCTCCAGCAGGGCGCAGGGGTAACTGCCCAGCCGCATGGTGCCGCCCATGTCCGTCACCCCCACCTGATCCTGCATGAGGCCGATGACCGGATGCTTTGTGGAGGGGTCCAGCTCGCTGGAGTGCGCGCCATCCAGCCCGGCGGCGTGTCTGGCCAGCTCGATGACCGCCATCTGCATCCCGAGGCAGATGCCCAGGAAGGGGACCTTGTTCTCCCGGGCGTAGCGCACGGCGCTGATCTTGCCCTCAATCCCCCGGCTGCCGAAGCCGCCGGGCACCAAGATCCCGGCGCAGCCGGCGAAGTGCTCCGCCGCGTTTTCGTCCGTCACCGCCTCGCTGTTGACCCACTTGATCTCCACCTTGACGTCGTTTTCAATCCCACCGTGGGTGAGGGCCTCCACCACGGAGAGGTAGGCGTCGTGCAGGGCCACGTATTTCCCCACCAGGGCGATTGTTACGGCGCCCTTGGGGTGCTTGGCCCGGTGGACCATGGTGGCCCACTCCGTCAGGTCCGGCATGTGGCAGATGAGCCCCAGCCGCCGCACCACCACGTCCGCCAGACCCTCCCGCTCCAGCATCAGCGGCACCTCGTACAGCAGCTCCGCCGTCAGGTTGGGGATGGCGTGCTCCCGGGGGATGCTGCAAAACAGGGAGATCTTGTCCAGAATCTCCCGGGGGATGGGGAAATCGCTGCGGCACAGGATCACATCGGGCTGAATGCCCAGGGACAGCAGCTCCTTGGCGGAGTGCTGGGTGGGCTTGGATTTCAGCTCCCCGGAGCCCGGGATGGACACAATGAGGGACACGTGGAGAA
>CATIYU010000398.1 GCA_949739085.1 uncultured Eubacteriales bacterium
CGCTGCTGCGGTCCATGAAATCACTCTCTTCTTTTCAAATTTGGGGTTTTCATATTATCTTACCATTGAAACCGCCTCCTGTAAAGGGCGATTTTGGCGTTTGGGAGCTCTCCGGTATGAAATCGGCTTCTCCGGCCTTGCAACAGACCTCCAGGCATGTTATAGTAAAAAAAATCCCATCAAGGAAAAAGGAGAATTGCGGAAATGAGACAAAAACGGGTTTTCATCTGCCTGCTGCCGGCGCTGCTGCTGGCGGCGACGCTGTGCCTGCCGGCGAGGGCCTTCTCCAAGGAGCCGTCCTCCTGGGCGGCGGAGCAGTGCAAGCACCTGGAGGACGTGGGCCTGCTGGAGTGGAATATCTATACCAACAGCACAGACCCCGCCGCCCCTATTGACCGGGGAGACTTCTGCCAGATGCTGGTGAACCTGGTCCAGATGGAGGGGGACTGGGAGAAGGTCGGAAAAGTGAATCCCGTGGCTGACGGGTACTTTGCCGACGCGCCCGACGTCAGCTCCAGCTACGGCATGTATTACGGCGCGGCCTTCGGCATCACCGAGGGTACCACCAAAAACGGCCAGCGGGTGGCCGACGCCGGCAGCAAGCTCACCCGGGAGCAGGCGGCGAAAATGATGTGCGCCGCCATCGACGCTCTGGAGACCTACGGCGGCGTCCCGGCCCCCCAGGAGGGCGCGGGGAAGAGCTTCTCCGACCAGGGGGCCATCAGCGGCTGGGCGGCGGACAGCGTGGCCCGGGCCTCCCGTATGGGCATCCTCCAGGGGGACAGCACCGGGAACTTCAAGCCCCAGGGCACCCTCACCTGGCAGGAGGCTTGCGTGATGGTGGACCGGCTCTACACCTCGGCGGAAGCCGCCGTCAAGGACAGAAGGGCCGAGCAGGGCATCCACATGATGGACACCGCCTTTGACCTGCAAGCGGACAAGTATATCCGGCAGATCACCAACCGGCTCTACGCCCTGGAGAATAACGGCCAGCGGTCCGTGCTCTCCATCAGCAACGGCTCCAACAAGGGCGTCTGGCTGGAGACCTACACCGACGACGGCAGCTCCGCCGGGATCAAGACCATCCCCTTTGAGCTGAGCGTCTGCGGCGGATTCTACGAGGGGCCGGACAACTACTACCTGGCCTTCGGCGACGGCAACATGGAGGAGAACGGCAGCAAGACCGTCTACCGGGTGGTCAAGTACGACAAGAGCTGGAACCGGCTGGGGGCGGCGGATATCTCCAACTGCTACACCACCACGCCCTATGACTTCACCAAGCACACCGCCATGGCGGAGGAGAACGGCACCCTGGTGCTCCACACCTCCCGCCAGCGGTACCTCACCCGGGACGACGGCCTGCGGCACCAGTCCAACTTCACCGCCAAGATCCGTACCTCGGACATGGCCGTCATCTACCAGTCGGACACCTTCGACAAGAGCAACTATACCTCCCACTCCTTTGCCCAGTATGTGGCCTTTGACGGGGGCAAGCCGGTCTATGTGGACCACGGCGACGCTTACCCCAGAGGCTTCAACCTGAGCCTGGAGGGCGGACGGCAGCAGAACTTCTTCCCCTTCTCCGGAGCCACCGGCGATAACACCACCAACGCCGTTCCCGGCGGGCTGGGCATCTCCGGGAACAGCTACCTCTTCGCCGGGGCGTCCTCTCCCCAGAAGGGGGGCGACGATCTGAAGAAGGCCAACGCCTTCCTGGCCGTCATCCCCAAGAACGGCGGGCAGGCCCAGATCAAGTGGCTCCCCAGCCTCCCCAGCGACGGCAGCGCCTTTGTCAACGACGTGAAGCTGGTGGAGGTCAACAACAACACCTTCGTGGTCATGTGGCAGGTCTCCCACCCGGGCCGGAACTTCTTCCGGTTTGACGAGCTCCAGTACGCCGTCTTTGACGGCCAGGGAAACCAGGTGGGGGAGACAAAAGCCCTGCCCGGGTACATCGCCCCCTCCACCGGCGAGGACCCCTCCGTCTACGGCAGCCGCATTCTCTGGGCCCGGGCGGAGCTGGACGTCTCCGACAGCTACAGCAACCGGGACAACCGGTACATCCAGATCTTTGAGCTGGACATCGACGCCAACGGGGCCACTGCGGAGACCCCCTCCACCCAGACGCCCACCCAGGACATCGACACCAAGCCCAACCCCGACTTCCCCACCGTGGACAATGAGGTCAACGGCCTGAACATCACCCGCACCAACGTGGCCGACGGGGCCCAGACCAGCTACTACCGGGAGGACTGGGACGGGAACTGGCTGGAGGTTTCCGTGTCCGGGGACACCCTGCGGCTGACCGGCTGTGTGAAGGACAACCACACCAGCGCCATTCTGGCGGCGGGCTCCGCCCGGGCCGAGGGCTTCGTCACCTCCGGCCAGCCCTTCGCCCTGACCGCCCAGCTGGGGAGCGGCGATCTCACCGGCAAGCCCGTCTCCGCCGGCACCAAGGGGAATGGCGAGATGGCCTACACCACCTTCCGCAGCGGCACGAGCCTCAAGGTTGTGCGCGGTGAGAACGGGGACCCCGCCCTCCAGGTGAGCCTGCCCTTCTGGCTGAAGGACACCGCCCCCAGCAAGCCCGCGGAGGAGAAGCTCCCGTATTTCCCGGAGACGCTGGAGCTGAAGGTGGGGGATGAGCGCAGCCTGTTCGGCTATCTCGCCGGCACTTCCGGGTTTGCTCGGATTGTCTCCAGCAATCCTGAGGTGGCTGACATTGAGGACAATGTGGAACTCCACTGCTACGCTCCGGGGACGGCGGTGCTCACCGCCACCGTGACCCTGGGGGAGAAGGTGAGCACCGGCAAGTGCACCCTCACCGTCACCGGCGGCGAGACTCAGCCTCCCCAGCAGCCTGAGACGCCCGAGACTCCCGAAACCCCTGAGACGCCTGAAACTCCCGAGACCCCCAGCACCCCCGGCCAGACCGGCGAGGTGGAGTACGTGAAGGGCATCATCTGCACCAAGCTTCCGGAGGGCGGCGTGGTCACATCCTACCGGGAGGAGCATCTGAACGGGGATTGGCTTCAGCTTGACGTTGTGGGCGGCGATACCGTCAAGCTCACCGGGATGCAGGCCGACGACTTCGGCGGGCGCTACAACTATGTGGTGATGCGGGCCTTCGGCGTCCAGGAGGATACGCCCTTTACCGCCGGCGTGCCCTTCTCCATCAGCGCGAAGGTCAACGCCGCCGGACTGGCCGCGCTCTATGAATCCACGGGCGGCCCCTCCGTGATCTCCGCCCTCATCTGCCAGAACTACAAGCCCGGCGACAGCGCCTTTGCCGGTGTGGGCTTCTCCGGCGCGCACCAGATCGCCCTGGTCCCCGACGGGAACGGCGGCGTCGCC
>CATIYU010000399.1 GCA_949739085.1 uncultured Eubacteriales bacterium
CCCTTCTGCAGAAAGCACACGGTCCACTCGGAGACCAAGTAAGGAAAGGAATTCGTTATGGCAGAGGAAAAGAACGTCAAGAAGGAACAGCAAAAGAAAGACAGGGGCCGTTGGTTCCGCGAGATGAGAAGCGAGCTGAAAAAGGTCGTTTGGCCCACTCCCGAGAAGGTGGCCAAAAATACGGGTACCGTTATCCTCTACAGCGCCCTTATCGGCGCCTGCATCTGGGTGTTCGACGGCGTGGCCGCCCTCTTTATCAAGACCATCCTCGATATCTTCAAGTAAGAGGGCGGAGGGAATGGCTGAAAACGCTAAGTGGTATGTCGTCCACACCTACTCCGGCTATGAGAACGCCGTTAAAACCACCATTGAGAAGCTGGTGACCAACCGCCGCCTGGAGGACATGGTCCCCGAGCTCCAGATCCCCCTGGAGACCGTCACCGAGATCAACGAGGAGGGCGTCTCCAAAGAGGTGGAGCGCAAGGTGTTCCCCGGCTACGTGCTCATAAAAATGGTCATGACCGACGACACCTGGCATCTGGTGCGCAACGTCCGGGGCGTCACCGGCTTTGTGGGCGAGGCCAGCAACAAGCCCATCCCCCTCAGCGAGGAGGAGGTGCTGGCCCTGGGCATGGAGAAGCACGAGATCGTGGTCAACTACAACGTGGGCGACCATGTCCGCATCAACGACGGTCCCCTGGAGTCCTTCACCGGCGTGGTGGACGAAATCGACGCGGAGAAGAACAAGGTGATCGTGGTCGTCTCTATGTTCGGCCGCGAGACCCCCGTGGAGATGGAGCTGGACCAGGTGGAGGTCGTCGGCGGTTAAATCCAGGGGAAGGCCCTGCCCAGACCCCCGCAAGCCGCGCAAAAGGCTTAAGGAAAACTTTTATCTGCGCTTCGCGCACGTGGGAGGGGCGCTCCGTCCAAGGATGGACACGCGCCCTGCTACCACCACATTTTATCAAGGAGGTGCCGCATTATGGCACAGAAAGTTGTAGGATTCGTCAAACTGCAAATTCCCGCGGGCAAGGCGACGCCCGCTCCCCCCGTTGGCCCGGCCCTGGGCCAGCACGGCGTCAACATCGCCGCCTTTACTAAGGAGTTCAACGAGCGGACTAAGAACGATATGGGCATGATTATCCCCGTGATTATCACCGTCTATTCTGACCGCTCCTTCACCTTCATCACCAAGACGCCTCCCGCCGCCGTGCTCATCAAGAAGGCCTGCAAGATCGAGTCCGGCTCCGGCGTGCCCAATAAGACCAAGGTGGCCACCATCAGCAAGGCCGACATTCAGAAGATCGCGGAGACCAAGATGCCCGACCTGA
>CATIYU010000400.1 GCA_949739085.1 uncultured Eubacteriales bacterium
CGGCCAGGACTCGAAAATCATCCTGGTGGAGAACGGCGTGGCGGTTGACTATGCCATGAACACCCTCTGCGCCGCCGGGACGGGGGCCTTCCTCTCCAGCCAGGCCAAGCGGCTGGGCATGGAGGTGGAGGAGATCGGGGACTGCGCCCTGCGCTCCAGCCACCCCACCCAGATTGCGGCCCGGTGCACCGTGTTCGCGGAGTCGGACCTGGTCCACAAAATCCAGATGGGCTACCCCCGGGAGGACATCATCGCCGGGGTGTGCAACGCGGTGGTTGCCAACTACCTGAGCAACGTTGGCAAGGGGAAAAAGATCGTCTCCCCAGTGGTGTTCCAGGGTGGCGTCAGCAAGAACAAGGGCGTAGTGGCGGCCTTTGAGCGGACTCTGGGCTGTCCGGTCATCGTGGACCCAAACGGCCATCTGATGGGGGCGCTGGGCGTGGCGGTGCTGGCAAAGAAGGGCAGCGGGCGTCGTGACTTTGACTTTGCCATGGAGAACATGTCCTTCCGCACCCGGGAGGCCAGCTGCAGCGGGTGCTCCAACCGCTGTGAGATTATCTGTGTGTACCGCGGAGAGGAGCTCATCGACTCCTGGGGCAACCGCTGCGAGCGGGGGGCCAGGGTACGGTAATAGAAATCCCCTCCGGGACAAAACGCCGTCCCGGAGGGGATTTCTATGCCTTTTTGACGCTTTCCTTTGCCATCTCCTCCAGGCTCTGGCCCTTGAGGACCCGTTCCAGGAGTTCCGGAAGCCGGTCCGGGGCACAGGCGAAGCAGGGGATGCCCATGGCGGCGATGCGCTGGGCGGTCTGGGCATCGTAGTAGGGCTTGCCGCCGTCGGCAATGGCCAGCAGCGTCACCACCGTTACGCCGGAGTCCTTCAGCTCCTCCAGGCGGCGCAGAAGCGCGGCCCGGTTGCCACCCTCGTCCAGGTCGGAGATGAGGAAGAAGATGGTCTTCCCCGGCTCCTCCACCAGCCCTTGGCAGTAGGCGATGGACTTGGCAATATCGGTGCCGCCGCCCATCTGAAAGCCGAAGAGCAAGTCCACTGGGTCCTCGCACAGGGGGGTAAGGTCCATGATCTGGGTGTCAAAGGCCACTACCTTGGTCTGCAGGGCGGACATGGAGGCCAGGATGCAGGCCATCACGGAGGAGTAGATAATAGAAGAGCCCATGGAGCCGCTCTGGTCGATGTCCAGAATGACGTGCCAGCGATTGGCGCGGCTGGAGCGGTCGAAGAACCATACCCGCTCCGGGATGACGGCTTTCAACTCCTTGTTGTAGTTGCGCAAATTTCGCCTGGTTGTATACGGGAAG
>CATIYU010000401.1 GCA_949739085.1 uncultured Eubacteriales bacterium
CAATTTCTTGAGTCGTACGACCTGCCGGCGTATCTCCTTGAGTCCCTCTCTCCCTACTTTCCTTAAGTCTATATACTCCATACTCTCTATTTTAGCACACTCGATCCATCTTTCCTAGCTTTTTTCTCGAAAGTAATATCAGCATGGAACGGCTTGTCATGAAAAGAATGCTCCATCCCGAAAACTGCATTCTCAAAAAAGGATATTTTCCCGATACGGCGGCGGGATTGGACGATACGTTCTGCTTTGTGAATCTGGATATGGACCTTTATAAACCAATGCTGGCGGGGCTCAGGTTCTTCTACGAAAAAATGTGTCCAGGCGGCGTTATTTTGCTGCATGACTATTTCCATCCGGAACTTCCCGGCGTCAAGCGGGCGGTCTCCGATTTTGAGCGGGAGCATGGTCCGGTCTGCAAAACTCCGATTGGCGATTTTGGCAGTATCGCCATTATCAAAGCGTAAAATATGTTGCCTCCGAAAAAACGGTGAGGGAACTATCCGGAAGAATATGTGAAAAGTATGATTTATAAAGCAGAGCTCCCTCCCACAGTAAAGCTTCCAACGGACAACATATAACAATATATAAATAAGGAGGTTCTGCGCGATGGAAATTCGAGAGGGGCGTATGCCCTACCTTGGGTACGAGACCTACTACCGCGTGGCGGGACGGGCCGCAGGGGGCAAAAAGCCTCTGGTATTGCTTCACGGCGGCCCCGGTTCCACCCACAACTATTTCGAGGTCCTGGACGCCCTGGCGGAGGAGGACGGACGGCAGCTTATCATGTACGACCAGCTGGGCTGCGGCCAGTCCTGGGCGGAGCAGGAGGGTCTCTGGCACATGGAGACCTGGCTTAATGAGCTGGCAGCTCTGCGGGAGCACCTGGGGCTGGGTGAGGTCCACCTGTTGGGCCAGTCCTGGGGCGGGATGCTGCTGCTTGAATACGTATGCAGGCGCAAACCGGAGGGGGTAAAAAGCATCATCCTCTCCAGCACCCTCCCCTCCTCCCGGATGTGGGGGGAGGAGCAGCACAGGATGATCCGGTTCCTGCCGCCCGAGATGCAGGAGGCCATTGCCCGGGCGGAGGCCACGGGGGACTACACCGGCGCGGACTACCAGGCGGCAGAGGCGGAGTACATGCTGCGCCACGCTGCGGGCCCGGTGCCGCCGGACGGCCCGGCGTGCCTGCTGCGCCCGGCGCAAAAGGGCCGGGCGTCCTATGTGGAGGCCTGGGGGCCCAACGAATTTACTCCCGCCGGAACCCTCCGGGACTTCGACGTAACGGAGCTGCTGCCCAGCATTCAGCAGCCCGCCCTGGTCATCAGCGGCGGAAATGACCTCTGCACCCCCTATGTGGCGAAATATATGTATGACCACATCCCCAACGCCCGCTGGGAGCTCTTCCGGGACTGCCGCCACATGTGCTTTGTGGAGGATGCCCCCCGGTATACCGCCCTCCTGCGGGACTGGCTGAACGCCCACGACTGAGCGGCTGGAAGACCGCATCCCGCCGTTGCGCGAATTTTTGCGGTCGCCAAGCGCATGACCGGTTTTTACCGCGCCGTCCACTGGGACATCGTACTGAAATGCCCTCGATTTTTTCCGGCTGGAATTCGGCGGGGAAAATCGAGGGCCCCTTTACGCCTATTGTCCCGCGCATGGAAAAAGCGGGCTTGACGTACACAAAAATATGTGGTATACTGATTGCGTCCTGACAGGCGGCGCATGTGGAATGCACTGTTTGGGAGTGTCCCCTGTCCGTTAGTTCCAAGTATAAACAGAGCTTGGCGACCGCCAGTTCTCATAAAAATGCTAGTGTAGCTCAGCCGGTAGAGCAGCTGATTCGTAATCAGCAGGTCAGGTGTTCGAGTCACCCCACTAGCTCCAAAGTCCGCAGAAATGTAATTTTCTGCGGATTTTTACAATTCTTAGAGGCGGCTTGAAAGCAGACGCAGCAGGACAGACGGCATCTCAGCGGAAGCGTGTTTCAGCTGTGTGCACGCTGGTAATCAGGCGCCGGTATAAAAGCCAGGAGGGCGGCGGTCTCTCCGGACCCGCAGCCCTCCGTTTAAAACTTTCTTCCCATGTTCAGGCAGGACCAACCGGCAGGCCTACAGCTCGCGCCTGCCCTCCAGGGCCCGCATGAGGGTGGCGTCGTCGGCAAACTCCAGGTGTCCGCCCACGGGGATGCCGTAGGCCAGGCGGGTCACCCGCACGCCGAAGGGCTTTAAAAGCCGGGCCAGATACATGGCGGTGGCCTCCCCCTCGGTGTCCGGGTTGGTTGCCATAATAACCTCCTCCACGCCGCCCTGGGCCACCCGCTCCACCAGAGACTTGATCTCCAGATCGTCGGGGCCCACGTGGTTCATGGGGGAGATAACGCCGTGGAGCACGTGGTAGCGGCCCATATATTCCCGGGCCCGCTCCACAGCCGCCACGTCCCTGGGGTCCGCCACCACGCAGATGGTGGAGCGGTCCCGCTTGGGGGACGCGCAGATGGGACAGAGCCCCCCGGCGGTCAGATTCTGGCACACCGGGCAGCAGGTGACGCTCCGCTTGGCCTCCAGAATGGCCCCGGCAAATTCCTGGGCCTCCTCGCTGGTGAGGCTTAAAACGTGGAAAGCCAGCCGCTGGGCGGACTTGCCCCCAATGCCCGGCAGGCGGGCGAACTGCTCCACCAGCCTCTCCAGGGGAGCGGGGAAATATTCCATGGAGCTTATCCTCTCAGTTCCCGAATGCGGGAGGGAATGTCCGCCGACCGGTAGATAGAGCTGCCCGCCACCAGCACGTTGGCCCCGTTTTCAACGGCGGTTTTGGCGGTAACCGGGTCAATGCCGCCGTCCACCTCCAGCTCGTGGTTCAGGCCCCACTGGCGGCTCCAGACCTGGAGGAGCTGGAGCTTGCTCATCATCTCCGGCATGAAGGACTGCCCGCCGAAGCCGGGCTCCACGGTCATCACCAGCAACAGGTCGCACTTATCCAGGAAGGGCAGCACCGCCCGCTCGGAGGTCTTGGGCCGCAGGGCCACTCCAGCCCGCTTTCCGTGGCCGCGGATGAGCTCCAGGGCCTTGCGGATGTTCTCCTCCGTATCGGCCTCCACGTGGACGGTGACGATGTCCGCGCCCGCTTCGCAGAACCGCTCCACAAAGCGCACTGGCCGGTCGATCATCAGGTGGACATCCAAGGGCAGGTCCGTCACGCTCCGGATGCTCTCCACCACCGGGATGCCAATGGTGATGTTGGGGACGAAGATGCCGTCCATCACGTCCACGTGAATGTAGTCGGCACTGCTGGCGCGTTGGATATCCCTCTCTAAATTTGCGAAATCCGCCGCGAGGATTGAGGGAGCAATTTTTATCATGGTCAAAACCTCCTTTTTGAACTTGAATGGAACCAGAAGGGGCTGGACAGGCCCATAGGGCGCAAACCGGACAAAGCACCAGAGCCCCCTGTGCTTCATAGGATACCGTAGCGGCGAGAGCGTCCGCGGCGGGGCCCTTCCC
>CATIYU010000402.1 GCA_949739085.1 uncultured Eubacteriales bacterium
AGATCCTGCCGTCGGTGCCGCTGGCGTTGCCGATGGAGATCTCAGAGTAGTGGTCCTGGTAGAAGTTGGGGTCGTCGTAGAGGTCCGTCAGATCCGCCAGAATGCCGAAGTCGGCGTAGTAGAGGATCTGGTCGGTGTGCATCCAGTAGATGTCCGGCATGGTGTTGCTCTCGGCGGCGGCCTCCAGCTTGGTCCAGTACTCGCTCCAGCTGGTGACCTGGACCTCAATGACCACATCGGGGTGCTGGGCTGTGTAGGCGTCGCACATGGCCTGCATACCGTCCCGCTGGGCTACGTCCCAGATCTGGAAAGTCAGGTGGGTCTTGCCGTCGGAAGAGCCGCACCCGGTGATTGACAGCAGCAGCACCAGAGCCAGCGCGGCCGCTATCCTGCGGGGAAATTGTTTCATAACTCCACTCCTTTTTAATGATATATATGTTTACGGCGGGGCGGAAAAGGGGGATCCCGAGTGACCTTTTTCGTCCAAATGCCGCTAGAACTATATAAAAGTATAATTCAGGGGAACATTTCTGTAAATTAGCTGGTGTGTTCAAAATATATTCACAAATTCACGGAAGTAGCATTTAATAATATTTTCGTATGGTTTGCGTATGTTTTCCGGCGATTTTGTTATATCTGTATATTATTTTATTCCTTTTTTTGGCAAAAATGCTTAAAACCGGGAACTTGCTAAACAATTTGTCCCGATTGCCCCCCTCCCGGCCCGCCCGGCGTATCCCTCCCTGGGGGATGAAAATTTCTTTGCCAAAACTGCCTAAAAAGACTATACAAATTCACGTTTTTTTGGTATATTGATAGATACAGATTTTGCCCAACACCAAATTTGCAGGAGGTTGTTTCCTATGAGCGCATTGACTGATCTCATCTATGCCGGTTCCAATGCCGTAGCGGAGCTGGCCGGGGGCGCGGTGGACGAAGCCATCGCCAAACACGGCGCGGACACCACCGTGGCTTTCCCCGACACCGCCTATTTCTTCCCCACCATCTACGCCGCCACCGGCGTGAAGGTCAAGACCCTGGGGGACCTGCCCGCCTGCGTGGGCGTGCTCAAGAGCCTCATCACCAATCAGGACGACTTGGGCCAGGCCCTCAACGCGGGACTGGCCACCGCTGTGGGCGCGGAAATTATAGAGGGCCTGAAATACGTGGGCGGCGGCGACCCCTACGAGGCGGACTCCGGCATCGGTTTTGTGCCTGACCCCATCATCCGCTCCCTGGGCGTGCCCCTGGTCACCGGGGACATCCCCGGCGTGGCGGTGGTGATCGGCAAGGCCGCCGAGGCCGGCGATGTGGCC
>CATIYU010000403.1 GCA_949739085.1 uncultured Eubacteriales bacterium
AAGAGGCGCGCCCGGGAATCCCCCGGGCGCTCCTTTGGCTTGTTTTTCAGATGTATTTGAGGAATCAGGCGGCCTCTTCCTCTGCTGTATACTGGAGCACTACAGAGGCGTCATCCTGCATCGTCTCCTCACCGGCAGCGCCCTGAACGCAGACCACCAGGGTGTTGGAGCCATCCTGCAGGCCGTTATCCACAACCGTGACGGTGAAGCGGACATAGGCGTTCGCGCCATCCATATAGTGGCCAATATTGACGCCTGTTGTGGAGACGGTATCCGCATCCAGGGACGCCCCGTCCTCATGGTTGGAGTTCCACAGCATGGTAGAACCGGCAACATACTCCAGGTTCTCCGGGAGGACAGCCGTTATCATGACATCGTGGCGCTCTTCCCCGCTCAGATTTTTGTACTGGGTCTGAATTTCGAGCTGATCGCCAACCTTCACCTCAATGGGCTCCGTTGACCACTCGGTGTCACCGGCCAGCCGGATCTTGGTCTCGATCAGAAAGGGGGCGCTGTTCTCCCCGTTGTCCGCGGGAGTCTCATCCTCGCCTCTCTCCCCGGCCAGAGGCGCGAACGCCTGGAGGATGGTGGCCACCTGGGCCCGGGTAGCGGTGTCTCTGGGGGTCAGATTGCCGTTGTTGTCGCCCTTGATGAGGCCGTTGGCAATGGCCCAGTTCATGGCGTCAGCGGCGTAGGACTGGATGCTGTCCGCGTCGGCATAGGCGCTGAGGTCGGCGTTCTCCACGGCGGGAGAACCCACATAGCGGTACAGAATGGCGGCGATCTGCTGGCGCTGGACGGAGTCCTCGGGCTTGAAGGTCCCGTCGGTATAGCCGCCCACGATGTCGTTCTCGCTGGCCCAGATCACGGCGTTCTTATAGGAAGCATCGTCCGCCACGTCGGAGAAGGGGTTCTCCGCAGCCACATCGGGGGAACCGGCCAGGCGGTAGAGGGCCTCCACCAGCACGGCGCGGGTCATGTCCTCGCCGGGGCCGAAGGTGGTCTCGGTGAGGCCGTCCATAAGCTCGTTCTCCAGGACGTAGCTCACCGCGCCGAAGAACCAGCGGTCGGAGGTGACGTCGGTATAGCCCTCGGGGGCCAGAATGGTGATGCGGCCGGCGGGCTCGGCGTAGCTACTGGTAACCTTGCCCTCCAGGACCTCGGTGATGTAGGCCATCAGGGCCTCATCCAAAGCCATGCCGGTGTCCACGACAGAGGCGGAGGTGGTGAAAGCGAAGTAGGTGTCGCCGCCGCTGGCCAGGAAGTCGTTGGTGACGACCACATAGCTGGCCTCGCTGTCAAAAGCCTGGCCGTTGATCTCGCTGATGGTCACGCGGTTGATGCTGTTGGGGGCAAAATAGGTGGTGTCGCCGTAGGCCTCGCCCTGGTCAAAGGGCTTGCTGGTATCAACGGTGAAGTTGATGCCGGCCACCTGGGGGAACGCGCCCACAGCGGTGGGGGTGCAGAAGGTGGAAGCCTCCAGGACCTCCAGCAGGGCCTCGCCGGTGACGGTGACATAGGCCACCGTGTTGCCGAAGGGCAGGACGGTGTTGACGGCGTTCCGGCTGATGTCGCCGGCCTCGATGGAGGCGCGGATGCCGCCGCCGTTGGTCAGGGCGATGACGTTCTCAGCGGGGACGCCCAGGTCCTCGCCGTCCTTGGTGGCGTACCAGAGCATGGCGTCCGCGATGAGGTCGCCCAGGTTGGTCTCCTCGGTGCGGTTGCCGGGGTCGCGCTCGCCGTTGAGGGTGACGTCGCTGGTGGCGAAGGTGGCGCCGTAGGCCTCCTCGATCTCCGCGATGATCTCAGCGGCCCGGGCGGCGACCTCGCTGTCCTCGGGCACGGTGATGGTCTCAGCGGCAACGTTGGAGACGGTGATCTCCCCGTCCTTGATGGTGACCACGCCCACGCTGGCCAGCTTGGTGCCAGTGGAGGTCAGGTAGGTCTCGCCCACCTTGCCGGAGCCGTCAGTGGCCTCTAGGACCTGCTCCAGGCTGGAGTGGGAGTGGCCGTCGATGAACACGTCGATGCCGGTGACCTTGCCCAGCAGGTCGATGGAGCGGTTGGCGGTGGCGGCGGTCTCATCGTCGATGCCCAGGTGGCCCAGGCAGATGATGTAGTCGCAGCCAGCCTCGGTCAGCTCGTCCACCTGAGCCTGGGCGGCGGCGTAGAGCGCCTCGCCGCTGGCAAAGGTGACGCCCTTGATCTTGCCGGGGTGGGCCTTGGAGGCGGTCTCCGGGGTGTCCAGGCCGAATACGCCTAGCTTCACGCCGTCCGCGGTCTCCAGGGTGATGTTGTCCTCAAAGGCCAGCTCCTCCCCGTAGGTGACGTTGGCGGCCAGGATGGGGAATTCAGCCTCCTCCGCCAGCTTGACCAGGTTCTCATAGCCGTAGTCGAACTCGTGGTTGCCGGGGGCGGCGGCCACATAACCGGCCAGATTCATGAGCTCCACAGCGGCGGAGCCCTGGGAGACGCTCACATAGGTCTCGCCCTGGCTGAAGTCGCCCGCGTCCATCAGGTACACGGTGGCGCCGGCCTCCTCGTACATGGCTTTCAGCGCCGCGGCTCTGGCGTAGCCCTCCACCGCGCCGTGGACGTCGTTGGTGTGCAGGATGACGACAGCGCCGCCGACGTCCTCCGTAATCTCAAACGGGGGGGCGGGCTCCTCTTCCTCCTCCGCCAGCGCGGTGGCGGTCATGCCCAGGGCCATGACCATCGCCAGCAGCAGAGCAAGGAGCTTGTTCCACTTTCTCATTGCTAGGTTCCTCCTAAATTCATTTTAAGCAGGCGCGTCCACGGACGGAGGTCCGTCCGCAGGCAGGGGGATCTCTCCGCCTGCTTTTACATGGCTTGTATTATACCCCAACCCTTTCCATTTTACCAGACCTTTTTCCAATTTCTCCATAGTTTTTTTGTTTTTCTCTACTGGACGGAAAAAAAGTTCTGCCGCCTGTGGAGTTGCCGCCTGTTTTTTGGATATTTTTCCTCTGAAACGGCGGCGGGGGCCGGGAGGTATGGTATACTTTTCCCAATAACAGCCTAAGCAGGCGAGGAGGTTTTTGGAATGAGAACGCTGCTGAAGGGCGGCCAGGTGGTCTCCGGCCAGGGGACGGCCCGGCTGGACGTGCTGCTGGAGGGGGAGAAGATCGCCGCCGTGGGGCCGGACCTGCCTCCGGCGGGGGCCCAAACGGTGGACTGCGGGGGGAGGCTGCTGTTCCCCGGGTTCATCGACGCACACACCCACTTCGACCTGGAGGTGGCGGGCGCCACCACCGCCGACAACTTTTTTAGCGGCGGCCGGGCCGCCCTCCGGGGGGGCACCACCACGG
The DNA here is from genome assembly GCA_949739085.1 of uncultured Eubacteriales bacterium. The sequence continues at coordinate 3,330 of CATIYU010000403.1, forward strand.
TCATCGACTTCGCCGCCCCGGACAAGGGCGAGCCCCTGGCCCTGGGCCTGGCCCGCTGGCGGGAGAAGGCGGAAGGGCGCTGCCCCTGCGACTACGGGTTCCACATGACCATCGACACCTGGAGCGAGGACATCTCCAGGGAGATCGGGGACATGCTGGACCAGGGGATCTCTACATTTAAAATGTACATGCCCTCCCCCGCCATGATGCTGCCGGATGGGGACCTGTACCGGGCCCTCCGGCGGCGGCGGGAGGCAGGGGCCCTGGCGGGGGTCCACTGCGAAAACGACGGGGTCATCCGGGCCCTGACAGAGGACGCGAAACGGGCCGGACAGCTCTCCCCGGCCTCCCACCCCCGCACCCGGCCCGCACCCCTGGAGGCGGAGGCGGTGGGCCGCCTGCTGCGCATGGCCCAGTTGGCGGACGCGCCGGTGGTGATCGTCCACCTCTCCGCCAGGGAGTCCCTGGAGGAGGTCCGCTCCGCCCGGCGGCGGGGACAGCGGGTGTATGTGGAGACATGCCCCCACTACCTGCTGCTGGAGGACGGCGTCTATGACCATCCGGATTACTTGGAGGCGGCAAAATACGTCTGCGCGCCGCCCCTGCGGAAGAGGGCGGACCGGGAGGCCCTGTGGGCGGCCCTGGGAGCGGGCGAACTTCAGACCGTGGCCACGGACCACTGCTCCTTCACCCTGGCCCAGAAACAGGCGGGGCGCTGCGGCTTCACAAAAATCCCCGGGGGGCTCCCCGGGGTGGAGCACCGGGCGGTCCTGCTCTATGCCCGCGGCGTGGCGGAGGGCCGCATCTCCCTGGAGGACATGTGCCGGGTCCTCAGCGAAAATCCCGCTAAGCTCTACGGCTGCTGGCCCCGAAAGGGCGTCCTCGCCCCCGGCAGCGACGCCGACGTGGTGGTCTTTGACCCCGCGGCGGAGGGCGTGATTACCGCCGCCAGCCAGCTCCAGAACGTGGACTACACCCCCTATGAGGGCTTTAAAGTCCGGGGGGCCGTGGAGCGGGTGTACCTGCGGGGAACCCTGGCGGCGGACCGGGGCCGGGTGCTGGCGGCGGAGGGCCGGTTTATCCCCCGGGGGCCCTGCCTGCTGTAGGGGCGGGCTTGACGCCCCTGGAAAAACGTGGTAAGATGGACCCCGGCTGGAATTTGCGCTGCAAAAGACAGGAGGTCTATATGGAAATTGAACGTGTGATAGAAAATGGAATCGAGATTGCAGTGGCGTCCGGCAGTGATCGGAGAATCGTGGACGGAGCGTCCGCCATGGAACTGGCTATGGCGGTCCGGCAGGAGACCGGCGCGTCCCGGCTGGCCCTGAGCAAGGGGCTCTTCGCGGAGGACTTCTTTATCCTCAGCTCGGGCCTGGCGGGGGAGGTCCTCCAGAAGTTCGTCACCTACCAAATCAAGGCCGCCGTCTGGGGGGACTACTCCCGGTACACCAGCGAGCCGTTGAAAGCGTTTCTCTACGAGTCCAACTGCGGGAATAACTTCTTCTTCGTCTCCACCAGGGACGAGGCTGTGGCCCGGCTGGCTGGGGCAAGATAAATCAGGTTTCGCGTAAATTTCAGTTTCGCAGGGCGGTCCCGCAGAGCCGGGGCCGCCCTTTTTTGCCGGGGATAATTGACTTTGCCGCCAATTTGGAGTATGCTGTCCTTACCAAACGTGAAAACGCCAATGGGAGGTACTTACCATGAACACAGCGGAATTGAAACAGTTCTGCCAGGCCGTCCGCAGAGATATCATCAACATGACGGCCAACGCGGGCAGCGGCCACCCCGGCGGGTCCCTGTCCGCGGTGGAGCTGACCGCCGCCATCTTCTCCAGGATGCGCGTGGACCCGAAAAATCCCCAGGCCCCGGACCGGGACCGCTTCGTCCTCAGCAAGGGCCACGCCGCCCCCTGCTACTACGGCGTGCTGGCGGAGCTGGGCTTCTTTGACCGGGCGGAGTTCGAGAAGTTCCGCCAGCTCCACAGCATTTTGCAGGGCCATCCCGACATGAAAAAGGTCCCCGGCGTGGACGCCTCCAGCGGCTCCCTGGGCCAGGGCGTCTCTATCGCCGTGGGCATGGCCCTCGCCGCCAAGCACCAGGGCCGGGACGTGAAGGTCTACGCCGTGCTGGGCGACGGCGAGTGCCAGGAGGGCCAGGTCTGGGAGGCGTTTATGGCCGCCAACCACTACAAGCTGGATAACCTCACCATCGCGATCGATAACAACGGCCTGCAAATCGACGGCTCCAACGACGACGTTATGAGCCTGGGCGATCTGGGCGCGAAGCTGCGGGCCTTTGGGTTCCACACCATCGAGCTGCCCAACGGCAACGACCTGGAGTCGGTCCTCGCCGCCCTGGACGAGCCCACGGAACCCGGCAGGCCCAAGGCCATCCTGGCCCATACCGTCAAGGGCAAGGGCGTGTCCTTTATGGAAAACCAGGTGGGCTGGCACGGCAAAGCGCCCAACAGCGAACAGCGCCAGCAGGCCCTGGCTGAGCTGGGCGCCTGAGCGCCCCCCTGCGGCGCGGCGGGTAGAACGGTCCGCCGCGCGGCGACGAAATATTGATGGGAGACAGACTGCAATGAGTGAAAAAGCAACAAGAGCCGCTTACGGCGAGGCCCTGGCCGAGCTGGGCGCTGTAAACGATAAAGTGGTGGCGCTGGACGCGGACCTCTCCTGCGCCACTATGAGCGCCACCTTTCAGAAGGCGTTCCCCCACCGGCACTTCAACGCCGGGATCGCGGAGGCCAACATGGTGAATATGGCTGCGGGCATGTCCACCATGGGCCTCATCCCCTTCTGCTCCACCTTCGCCGTCTTTGGCGCGGGCCGGGCCTATGAGCAGGTCCGCAATTCCGTGGCCTATCCCCGCCTCAACGTGAAGCTGGCCATGACCCACGCGGGCCTCTCCGTGGGCGAGGACGGCGGCAGCCACCAGTCCATTGAGGATCTGGCCCTTATGCGGGTTATCCCCGGCATGACCATCCTCTGCCCCGCTGACGCCAAGGAGACCCGCAAGGCGGTGTTTGCCGCTGCGGAGCTGGAGGGCCCCGTCTACATCCGCCTGGCCCGGCTGGCCACCCCCGTCTTTGAGGAAGACTACCCCTTTGAAATAGGCAAGGCCAACGTGCTGCGGGAGGGCGGGGATGTGGCGGTGTTTACCACCGGCCTCATGGTCACCGAGGCCCTGGAGGCCGCGAAGCTCCTGGAGGCCCGGGGCGTCCGCGCCGCCGTCATCAACATCCACACCATCAAGCCCCTGGACGCCGCCTGCGTCACAGCCTACGCGAAGAAGTGCGGCCGGGTAGTCACCGTGGAGGAGCACAGCGTAATCGGCGGCCTGGGCGACGCCGTGGCGGACGTGCTCATGGGCCGGGTAGACTGCCGGTTCAAGAAGATTGGCGTTCAGGACCGCTTCGGGCAGTCCGGCAAGGCCAGAGACGTTCTGCGGGAGTACGGCCTCACCGCCCCCCAGATCGCGGAGGGCATCCAGGAGGTTCTGTAAGCGCAAGACGGCGGCGGATACGGCGCTATGTCCTGTCCGCCGCCGTACTTAAAAATTTTGAAAAGAGTCTTTACAACCGGGGAAATATGTGCTATACTGAATTTTGTACGGCGGACCGCTGTGCAAGGGAATATGTGCCAGTGGCGCAGCTGGATAGCGCGTTGGACTCCGACTCCAAAGGTCGCAGGTTCGAATCCTGTCTGGCATACCACCCCCTGGAAAACCGCTTGGTTTTCCAGGGGGTTACTTTATGCCGGCGGCATTATTCCGCTGTGCGCTCTAGGACCGGCACCGCAATCTGCTTTGGCATGTCCTTTTCCACCACCAGCGTGTTGCCGGGAAGCCGCCGCACCAGTTCCGCCGGGTACTGGCCCAGGAAGTCCTCCAGGGTTGTGAGCACGTCGAAGCCCCGGTCCCCGTCCCGGTAGTGCATGGGCACGATGACCCGGGGGCCGATGGCCTCCGCCACCTGCTTCGCGCCCTGGAAATCCACGGTGTATGTGCCGCCAACAGGCAGCAGCAGAACGTCGCAGGGGCCAACAGCCTCCAATTGCTCTCCGGTCAGCTGGTGGCCCAGGTCGCCCAGATGTACCACGCTCACGCCGCCGGTCATAAACCGCCGGACGGTGTTCCGGCCTCGCAGCGCGCCCCCCTTGTCATCATGAAACGTTGGGATTTCACGGACAATAAAGGGATTTCCCTTGCCAGTGGTCAGCGTGATTGCGTCGGTGTAGGCGTGGTCGAAATGGCCGTGGCTGCAATAGACCGCATCCGCCTCCATGGCGAGATCCGCCAGCCCTGGAACGCCCTTGTAGGGGTCCAGCAGGGCCCGGAAGCCGCCGCTCTCCAGAACAAAGCAGGAGTGGCCCAGCCAGGTGATTTTCATAAAAACCCTCCTATTCCTGTTGAATTTGTAAGAAAAGAATACCATATGGCGGGGGACAAATCAACTCGAATTCTGGGGAACCGCCGCCGTCCCGGGCAGAAAACCTGTCCGGGACGGCGGTAAGACTGTAAAGGGATATATATTTACAATCCTTGTGCAGCTGTATTTTACGGGGATTTAGGGGCTGCGGCGTTTGTCATTTTCTGCGGGCCCCCGCCGCCGGGGGCGCATCCGTCCGGCTACAGAATATTTTTGATGCTGATGCTCTGGGTCTCCGCCAGCAGGCGGAGCTGACTCGTCAGCTGGGCCAGGAGGAGGTGGAAGTCGGCGTCGTCCTCCTCGCTGCATACGGCCATCGCCCCCTGGAAGAGGGACTCCGCCTCGTCCAGATCAGAGTGGTTCATAATGGTGTGGAAAAAAGTGGCGCTGGCGTCCCAGTCCTCATAGGCGCGGCGGAGCTGGTCCCGGGCGGCGGGCCAGTCCTCCTGGGCGGCGGCGCTGCCAGCCTCCTCCAGCTGGGCGGTCCAGCGTCCGGTCTGCATATCCACATAGCGGCCCGCCCACAGGGAGAAGCCCAGAATGACCACCAGCAGGGCGGCGGGGATATAGAGCGCTTTCATGCCGTCTCCTCCTTTGCCACGCACACCACGGAGCCCGTCTCGTCCACGGTCATGAGAAAGACCTGCCGGGGAGAGGTGAGGCGGCGGGTTTTCAGCTGGTTTTCCAGCCAGGACTGGTCGTAGCCGCTGGCGGAAAGGTTGCGGCTCATGACATGGCCGTCGTTGATAAGCAGCACGGGAAGGGTCACGCTGTCCGGGACCTCCTGGTTCATAGTCTGGGGCGTGATGGGGCTGGCCTTTGTGTAGGGGAGGACGGAGATCTGGCCGCTGGTCTCCAGGACGGCGTACTTGATGGAGCTGATGTCGGAGTAGCCCTGGGTGCGCAGCTGCTCGTAGAGCTCGTCCACAGTAAAGCGGTTGCGGGCCATATTCTGCTGGAGGACCTTGCCCTCCCGGATGATAACGGTGGGGTGGCCGCAGATCAGGGACCGGAACCGGATGGATTTGAGGCTCAGAAAGCTCAGGAGCATGGACAGGCAGAGCAGCGTGATAATTGGGAAGAGGCCATTGACCAGGGGGATGCCGAAGTCCTGCATGGGCACGGCGGCCAGGTCGGAGATAATCAGGGTGAGCACCAGCTCGCTGGGCTCCAGCTCGCCGATCTGCCGCTTGCCCATGAGCCGGAGGCCGGTCATGAGAATGAAGTAGAGAATAACCGTGCGGAAGAACGCGGTGGTCAAAGAGATCACATCCTTTCCCTGGGAGTATTTGCAGGGAGGGTGGGGAATATTCTCCGCCGCCGCCGGGGGGATATGAGAGGGAGGGCGTCCAGGAACGGACGCCCTCCTCCGGTTTTACTCCGCCAAAGGCTGATAAATAGTGAACTGATGGTTCTCCGCCAGCTCCGGGTGGCAGATGGCTACAATGTCCTCAAATTTCTCCACCACCTGGGCGCTCTTCATGTAGTAGCCGTTGTCCATGGTGAACACCCGGCCCTCCTGATACGCCTTGAACTCCGCGAACAGCGGGTCCTCGTCCAGCAGAGTGCCCATCATGTACTGGGGCAGGGAGTCATAGATCAGCACATCCGCGTCCTTGCACTTGTCCAGGAACTCCTCCATGTTGATCTGCACCGCGCCCTCGCCCTCCAGGTCCTTCAGGGCGTAGACCGCGCCAGCCCGCTCCAGCTGCCGGGCAATGGTGGAATCGCCCGCCTGGGTGTAGACGACGCCGCCGAAGACCATGCCGAAAGCCACCACGGGCCGCTCATTTTCCGGAATGGCGGCTGTCTGGGCGTAGAGCTCCTCCAGACGGGCCAGCTTGGCGCTGTAGAGGCTGTCCGCCTTTTCGTCCATGTTGTAGAACGCGCCGAAGAACTTCACCCACTCCAGATACGGCTCGGTGCCGGCCTCGGACCACTCGCTGACCGCCACATAGGGGATGTCCACCTGATCCAGCATCCCCGCCAGGGCCGCGCCCTCCTCGCGGGAGGGGTCCAGGAACACCAGGTCCGGCGCGGCGGTCACCACCGCTTCCAGATCCCCGGCGGTCCAGGTGTCCTGGGCCACGTAGGTGATCTGCCCGCTTGCGAAGCCGTCCAGCACCGCCTGGTTCGTCCACTGGGACTCCTCTGTGGTCAGGGCGGCGATGGAGCTGAAGAGGGACGCGTCCTCCAGGGACTCCAGGAAGCCCACGTGGGTGGTAGAGGTGAACATAGCCCGCTGGATGGGCGTGGACACCTGCACCGCATCCTCGTATCCGGTGGGGACGGCCGCCCCCTCCGGCGTCAGCAGCAGTTCCCGGCCAGCGGAGTCGGTGAGCAGTTTCACGCCGTCCGCCAGGTACTGGATGTCAAAGTTCTGGGCGTTTTGGATCTGGAAGCCCGGCTCCGCGTCCCCGGCGGGCTCCACGTTCTGGTTGTCCCCCGCGCCGTCCGGGGTGTTGTTTTTGCCGCCGCAGGCCGTGAGCATGGCCGCCGCCAGCACTGCGGCCAGCAGCAGGGCAGTCCATTTTTTCAGATTCATTTTCGTCTTGTCCTCCTGATTTATTGTGATGGTTCTATTTCAAAACGCGGCGCGCCGCGTGATGAACCGTTCAGGGTCGCTCCAGGGCCTCCACCGCCGCCTGTAGCTGGGCCGCAGAGGCCAGGGGGCGCACAGGGGCCTCCCTGTAGCAGGCCCGGCACGCCTCCGGACTGCGGAGGCTGAAGACCGGCAGTCCGTCCTCTGCGGCCCGGCGCAGCAGGTCCACATTGGCCTGACACAGGGGCCCCAGCGGAAAGCCGGCGTCCACGGCGAAGCGGCACCGCGCCAGCAGCTGGGCGGCCTCCGCCTCTTTTTCCGGGCCGATGGGGGTGAAGCTGGCCTGAGAGACCGCCGTGAGCCCCATGGAGCGGGCCACGGAGAAGTCCACGTCGTTTTCGTAAAGGATGCCCGCCGCCGCGCCAATGCCCAGCCGCAGCAGCAGCCGGAACACCGGGGCCCCGGTCCCCGCGCCTGCCGCTACGAACGCCTCCGGCGGCAGGGGGTTCTCCAGCTCCACGCAGCCGAGGACCGCGTTGTAGGAAGCGCCGCTGATGCCGTAGAGCCGGGTGATGGTATCCCCGCCTGTCACGTCCTCGGGCCGCCCCTGGGCGGCTACGGCCCCATCCTTCACCAACAGCACCACCTGGCAGCTCTTTACCGCTAGATCCACGTCGTGGAGGGCCAGGATGACCGTGAGGCCCCGCCGGGCTGCCAGCTCCCCCAGAATGCGGACCACCTCGATTTTGTGCCGGATATCCAGGTGGCTGGTGGGTTCGTCCAGAATCAGCAGCTCCGGTTCCTGGGCCAGGGCCCGGGCGATGAGCACCTTCTGTTTCTCCCCGTCGCTGAGACTTTGGAAATCCCGGTCCGCCAGGGCCTCCGCCCCCACTGCGGCCATGCACTCCCGGACAGCGCGGTGGTCCTCCGGGCTGAGCCGGCCAAAGAAGCCGGTGTGGGGGGTACGGCCCATGGCGGCGATCTCGTAGGCGGTGGTCATGCTCATGTGGAGCTTCTCCGTGAGCACCACCGCCAGGGTGCGGGCCAGGGAGGCCGGCCGCAGTCCCCGGACGTCCCGGCCCTTGATGTAAACCGCGCCGCCCGCCGGGGCCAGCATCCCCGAGAGGGTGCGCAGGATGGTGGACTTGCCCGCGCCGTTGGGGCCGATGAGGCAGATGGTCTGCCCCTTCAGGGCTTCCAGCTGGACGCCCCGGACCACAGTCCGGCCCTCGTAACCCACGTCCAGGCGGTCCGTGCGGAGGATCTCCTTCACAGCTTCTCCCTCCTTGTCAGCAGAAACACCACCACCGGCGCGCCAATCATGGCCGTGATGGCCCCCAGAGGCAGCTCCGCCGGGGCCACCACGGTGCGGGCCGCGAAGTCGCAGGTAGCGGCCATCAGGGCCCCGCCCAGAGCTCCGGCGGGGAGGAGCAGGCGGCTGTCAGCGCTGCGCAGGAGGATGCGGCAGATGTGGGGCACCGCCAGGCCGATAAAGGACACCGGCCCGGCGAAAGCCGTCACCGCAGCGGTGAGCACGCTGGAGAGCAGGATAATGGCGCAGCGGACCCGCCGCACGTTGACTCCCATGCTCTCCGCGTACCGGTCCCCCATGTGCAGGGCGTTCAGGGGCTTGGCCAGCAGGAAGCTCAGCAGCAGCGCAGCGAGCACAATGGCGTAGAGAATACCCACCTGGGGCCAGGTGAACCCGGCGAAGGAGCCCATGCTCCACATGGCGTAGTTGGCGATCTGTTCCCGCTGGGCAAAGGCGCTGAGGACGCTGGTGGCGGCGCTGCACAGGTACCCCGCCATCAGGCCCACAATGAGCAGCGTCACCACGCTTTTCACCCGGGCCGCGGCCACCAGTACGGCGCACATCACCACCATGGCCCCGGCGAAAGCCCCCAGGACCAGAAACAGCGGCGTCACCCGGCTCACGCCGAATGTGTACCCCCCCAGGGTCACCAGGGCCACAAACAGGGACGAGCCAGAGGACACCCCCAGCACGTAGGGCTCCACAATGGGGTTGGCGAAGAAGGTTTGCAGCAGGAACCCAGCGGTGGAGAGGGCCGCGCCCCCGGCCAGGGACGCCAGAGCCCGGGGCAGCCGGACCCGCCGGATGATGAGGTAGGCGTTCTCCTCCGGAGACGCGTCCCCGAAGAGTACGCGCAGAATGTCGCCCAGGGCGATGTCCACCGACCCCAGCCCCACGTTCAGCAAAAAGACCAGCACGGTCCCCGCCAGCAGGGCGGAGAGGCAGACCGCCCGGCGTATGGCGCTTTGACATCCCATAAAAATCCCTCCAGACAAATGAAAAGCGCGTTGAGCATGGGCTCAACGCGCAAAAAGTACACCCGCAAGGCAGGCTAGACTCACACGGCGCTCCTGAGTCCGAAGAGCGGTCCGCGCAGCAGACGCCCCTCTCCGGCTGTATTCTGACTCAGCTCTCATCACAGTCCTTCGCCTTCCCAGAGCTGTGCTCCAGTGGCCGACTTTTCGCCAGAAGGACTGCTCCCGCAATACAGCAGCGTTCCTGTGTGGGATTCTCACCCAGCTTCCTGCGCGGCGGCGCCGCGCAATACCCGAGGGGGGCTATGTAATTTTCGCAGACAGGCCCCGGCCTCAGTCTCCGGGGCCGGGGTAGATGACCTTGCCCAAGTTCCACGTGGTGGCGGACCGGCGGGCCGCCTCCAGGCGCTCCTCCGGGGAGCGGAAGGAGAGCTCCGCCGTGTGGCAGCCGCAGTCCAGACACTGGACGTACAGGCACCAGCCGCCCTCTTCCTCCAAAAGGCCCGCGCCGCCGCAGAGGGGGCAGTCCTGCAATTCCAGTTCCGCAAAGGCGTCCATAGGAAGTCCTCCTGTTTCAAAAGTCACGCCGCGGCGGGCTCTTCCGCCGCGCCGCCCTCCGCCGCGCCCGTGCCGGGCAGCGTCAGGGGCGTATCCGTCCGTCCGTTTTTGACGAAGTAGGTATACCCATAGAGCTGGTCCGGCTGGGGGAGCTCGCCGTAGTAGTAGGCCATGAGCTCCGTCATGGTCACCAGCTGGTAGCCCTGCTCCTGAAGCCAGGGTACCAGCACCTCCACGGCCTGGACCGTGCTCTCGTAGATGCTGTGCATTAAGACCACATGGCCGTCCAGGTTGCCGAAACCCTGCACGTTGTCAATCACCGCCTGGGCGTTGCGGCTGCGCCAGTCCTCAGTGTCAATGCTCCAAGTGACGATAGTGCGGCCCGTCTGGGACTTCACCGCCTTGTTGACCGAGCCATAGGGAGGCCGGACCATGGTGGGAGCTGGAACGCCGGCGGCAATAAAGGCGTCGTCCGCGGCGGCCAGGTCCTTGAGAATGGCGTTTTTCTTCATCTTGCCCAGGTTCCTGTGGGCGTAGGAGTGGCTGGCCACCTCACAGCCCATCTCATATGCCCGCAGAACGGGCTCAGGGTACCGCGCCACGTTCCGCCCCACCTCAAAAAAGGTGGCCAGGGCGTGGTTGGCCTCCAGGATGTCCAGGATCTCATCGGTGAAGGTCTTGTGGGGGCCGTCGTCAAAGGTCAGGGCCACCATGGGCTTGGTGGGGTCGATGACCCGGACGTAGGGCTCCTCAGGGGGGACGTCCTCCGCCGGGACGTCCGCGTCCGCCGGAATTTCTCCGTCCTCCTGGGACTGGGGAACCTCCTCCTCCTCCGGGTTCGGGAGGTCCTCCTCTGCCGAGACGGGGGCGGCCTGGGCGGGGACAGGCTCCGAAGGGCCGGCGGCGCGCCCCATACAGCCGGTGGCGGAAACTGAAAGGAGCAGCGCGAGGGCGAGGACAAAAAATCGTTTCATGGCAACCGACTTCCTTCGACAGTATTTCCCTTCCATTATCCACCGAAAAGGGGAAAAAAGCAAGAGGGAATCCACGGCATTTTTCACAAATTTTTCTCCCCCAACCGCGGCTTTGCTGGGCAGCGGGAAAGGCGGGATTGCAAACCGGCGGAAAAGGTTGTATAGTAGGGGAAAAAACACCATCAGGAGGCCGCTATGGGAAAATTTGACCACCAGCTGCTGCTCAGCGATTACGACAATACCTTTCACTACACCGAGGCCACCCTCCGTGAGGGCCGGCCCCTGCCCCCCGTCAATCCCCGGAACCTGGAGGCCATCCGCTACTGGATGGCGGAGGGCGGCTCCTTCTCCGTGGCCACCGGGCGGACCCTGGCGGCCTTCCGCAAGCAGGCCGCGGGCATCCCCATGAACGCCCCGATGATCGTGGACAACGGCGGGGCCATCTACGACCTGAAGGAGGGGCGGTATTTGGTGAAAAACCTTCTGCCTGGCTCCGCCCTGGACTGCATCGCCGCCGTGATGGACGCCTTTCCCCAGGTGTCTCTGGAGCTCTGCCGGGAGGGGGACCTGGTCCAGGTGATGCGCCCCACGGACTGGAACCGGCAGCACGCCATGCTCACGGGCCTGCCCTTCCAGGTGGTGGAGCGGCTGGAGGAGCAGGGCCAGCCCATGATTAAGGCGCTGTTTGTGGGGGCGCGGGCCGTGCTGGACCAGGTGAAGGCGTTCTTGCGGGAGACGGGCCGGGCGGCGGACTACGAGCTCATTTTCTCCACCGACCACCTGCTGGAGCTCACCGCCAAGGGCGCGGACAAGGGAAAGATGGCCCTGCGGCTGAAAGAGCTGTGCGGATGCGTCCGCCTCTGCTGCGCCGGGGACCACGCCAACGACCTGCCCATGCTCCGGGCGGCGGACCGGGCCTTTGCCCCCGCCAACGCCATCGAGGAGGTGCGCTCCTGCGGGGCAACCGTGGTCTGCCACTGCCTGGACGGGGCCATCGCCGCCGCAGTGGAGACCCTGGACCGGGAGGTGGGTTAGGCCAGCAGGGCGTCCAGGTCCGCCAGCTCCAAGTCCGGCTGAAGGGCCAGATTCAGGCCATAGCCCAGAATTTTGGCCAGGTCCCGGATTTTGGCGTCGATGCTGTCGGGCGTGACAAAGAGGCGCTTCCCCTGGCCGCGGAGGGCGGCGGGGGCCTCCTCCGGCCCGCCGGTCTCCGCCAGGATGTCCCGGGCCACCGTCTCCGCGTCCACCACCGTGGGCACGCCCAGGGAGATCACCGGCACGCCCAGGCTCTCCCGGTCCAGGGCCATGCGGTGGTTGCCCACCCCGCTGCCGGGGCTCAGACCGGTGTTGGAGAGCTGCACCGTGGCGCAGAGGCGGTGGAGCTCCCGGGCCGCTAGGGCGTCCACCGCCACCACCGCCGCGGGCCGCACGTGCTCCGCCACCCCCCGGACCCACTCCGCCGCCTCCAGGCCCGTGGACCCCAGCACCCCCGCCCCCAGAGCGGCCACAGGCCGGAAGCCGGGCAGCGCCTCCCGCAAATGCCGGGTAATGAGCAGGTGGTCCAGGGTGCGGGGGCCCAGAGCGTCGGGGGTCATGGCGGCATTGCCCAGCCCGCAGACCAGCACCGGGCCCTCCTCCGGCAGGAGGGCCGACAGAATCCGGGCCACGGCTCCGGCGGCCCGCTGGAACGCCCCCTCCTCCCGCCGCCAGAAGCCGGATACATCCAGGGTATAGTATGCCCCCTGGGGCTTGCCCAGAGCCCGCTCCCCCTCCTGGTCCAGAATTTCCACCAGGGTCATGGGAAAGCCCTCCAGGTCCTCCTCCCGGGCCGCCACGCCGGGGAGCTGGGTGGTCTCCCCGGCGCTCTCCCGCCAGAGGGCGTGGGCCTCCACGGCCAGGTCAGTGCGGACAGTCAGCATAGGCGCTTGTACCTCATTTCATCAAAACTTCCCATTAGTATGCCGCAGCGGAGAGAGAATATGCTGCGGAGTCAGGAGAAATCTATGAAAAAAGCAGCGTTTATCACCGGCGGAAGCCGGGGCATCGGCAGGGCCGTGGTCCGCCGCCTGGCGGCGGAGGGCTACGCCGTGGGCATCAACTACCTACAAGCCCATGAGGCGGCCAGGGCCCTGGAGGCGGAGCTGCTGTCTCAGGGCCGCCCCGCCCTGGCGGTGCAGGCCGACGTGGCGGACCGCCAGGCGGTGACCGCCGCCATCCGCCGGGTGGAGGACGCCTTCGGGCCAGTGGCGCTGCTGGTCAACAACGCCGGCATTGCCAAGCAGCACCAGTTTCAGGACATCACCGACGCGGTCTGGCGGCGGTTTTTCGCCGTGCATCTGGACGGCGCGTTCCACACTATTCAGGCCGTACTGCCCCATATGCTCCACGAGAAGGCGGGCTGCATCATCAACATTTCCTCTATCTGGGGGCAGCGGGGGGCGTCCTGCGAGGTGGCCTACTCCGCCACCAAGGCCGCCATCATCGGCCTGACCCGGTCCCTGGCCATGGAGCTGGCCCCCTCCCGCATCCGGGTCAACTGCGTAGCCCCGGGGGTAATCCGCACGGATATGACGGAGACCCTAGGGGAGGACACCCTGCGGGAGCTGGCGGAAGAGACGCCCCTGGGCCGCTTGGGAACCCCGGAGGACATCGCCGCCGCCGTAGCCTTTCTGGCGGCGGAGGAGGCGTCCTTTATCACGGGGCAGGTGCTCACCCCGGACGGCGGGTTTATTCTCTAGCGGGTTTATTCTCTGGAGGGACCGCCGCATAATAGAGCGAGATTGGCCGTCCGCCTAGGACCCGTTTGCCCAGGACTATTTCCCGACAGGTTTTTTTGCCGCGCCCTGATACAATGGTCCGCAAGACCATGGGAAAGAAGGGGACAAGCATGAAAATCGCCGGTATCACCCTGGAGCGGAGCGAAAAAGCGGAGCTCATCCATCTGGTGGGCTACGGCTTGGCGGGCTTCCTCGCCGCCGGGTGTTGTCTGGACAGCCGGGCCCCCCTGGCGGCGGGGCTCCTGGCCGCCTGCAAGCCCGGGAAAAACACCCTGGCCGCCCTCTGCGGCGGCGCGCTGGGGGCTTTCGTCTTTCTGGACTTCGGCCCGGCCCTCCGGTGCTGCGGTATCCTGGTGCTGGCCTGCGCGGTGCTCTCCGCATTCCGGGACACCCTCTGGTTCCAGCAGCCCTGGTTCCGGCCCCTGGCCGCCGCCGGGGCCACGCTGGCTGTGGAGCTGGCCTACATATTGCAGCTGGGCCCCACCCCGGCGGGGATGCTGCGTCTGCTGGCCAGCACGGCCCTGGCGGGACTTCTCTGCCACTACTGCGCCCTGGTGCTGCGTGAGACCGCCATCCCCAAGCGGAAGGCCGCCCGGGAAAACGACGGCTTCCGCCAGCGCCTGCGGCTGAGCGCGGAGGCGCTGCGCTCCCTCTACGAGAGCTTCGGCACGCCTCCGCCCAAGAAGGAGGAGAACCCCGCCGTCATCTTCGACCGGGCGGCGGAGGTGGTCTGCCGGGGCTGCGCCCTGCGAGACATGTGCTGGAACAAGGAGTACGTGGCCACATTCAACGCCTTCAATGACGCCACCCCCGTGCTGCTGGACCGGGGCCGGGCGGAACCCGGGGACTTCGCGCCCCACTTCTCCAACCGCTGCATCCACTTCCCCCAGCTCCTCTCCGCCATCAATACCGAGGTCACCGCCCTGCTCCTGCGGCGGCAGTACCGGCGGCAGCTGGAGCAGGAGCGCAGGCGCACCCGGGGCCAGTACGCCCAGCTCACCGAGCTGGTGGCGCAGGCTATCGCCGTACCGGCGGAGATCCCCGCCGCCACCGGCCGGGAGATGCTCTACGACGTGGCCATGGCCGCCACGCCCAAGGAGGGCCAGCGGGTGTGCGGCGACAGCGTGAACTACTTCCGGGGCGGAAACGGCCTCTTCCTGCTCCTCAGCGACGGCATGGGCAGCGGCAGAGAGGCCCAGCGGGAAAGTCAGATGACCCTGCGGCTGATGGAACAGTTCTTAATGGCGGGCATCGACGCGGAGACCGCCCTAAAAACCCTGAACGCCGCCCTGAACCTCCGCAGCGACGAGCAGGGCAGCTTCACCACCATCGACCTCCTCCAGGTGGACCTCTCCGGCCGGCAGGCGTCCCTCTACAAGTACGGCGCGGCCCCCACCTACATCAAACGCCAGGGCAAGGTCCGCCGCCTGACGGGCAGCGCCCTCCCGGCGGGGCTCCAGGAGGCGGGCAGCGCCCCCTCCTCTTCCCAGTTCCCCCTGGAGGAGGACGCCTTTGTGCTTATGATCAGCGACGGCATCGCGGACAGCGGCGACGACCAGTGGCTCCAGAACCTCCTAGCGGGCTGGCAGGGCGAGGACCCCAATATGCTGGTATCCCTGGTGCTGCGGGAGGCGCAGGAGCGGCGGCGGGGCGGCGACGATTGCAGCGCCCTGTGCCTCTACCTGCCGCCGGAGAAGCGCGGCAAGCGGGAGGTGTAGGTCCCAAACGGACGGCGGAAGCTCCCCTGCCCAGGGCAAAAAAATGTATAAACCTTCCCGCTCCGGGAAACACTGGAAAAGCAAATCCAGCATAGAAAGGAGCGGCGCCCCGTGGTAAAAGGTACCTCCCGCCGTGTGATTGTTGTGGACTCCCCGGACCCGAAACTCTTTGAACAGGCTATTTTTATTGTGAAGAACGACGCTTTTGCCAAGGAGGGCGTAACGCCCCAGCAGGTACTGGGCGAGGCCTGCCGCATCGCGCAGGGCTACGCCGCCCGGCAGGCCGTCCGGCCCGCCCTCTGGCGGCGGCTGCCCTGGTGGGCGTGGCCCGCCGGGGCGCTGGCCCTGGCTGCGGCTGTGGGGCTGCTGGTATTTTTCCTGGTTTGAGGCGGAAGAGCGGGGGATCACCCCCGCTCTTTTTTTGCGGGGAGAGTTGCTGAAAATTTCCGCAAAAAACATCCCCCCCAGGGGCTTGTACAGGATTTTCCGGTTGCTTATAATACGTTTTGCCGGTAAAATCACGAGAAACGAGGAATCCCAATGATAAAGAAATCCCTTTTTGCACTGCTGCTTGCGCTCTGCGCGGCCCTGGCCGCCGGATGTGCCGGCCAGGAGGCCGGTCCGGAGAATGAAGAATCCCCCGGCGGGCCCGCCTACCGCGTGGAAACCCTGAAGCTGGCCGGCGGGACGGACTGGGGCGTCCCCAGCCCATATCTGAGCGTCTCCCGGGGGCCAGGGCAGGCCAAAATGCGCCTGGTGTTCGCCAGCCTGCTGGAGAAGGATGAGGCCGGCGACGTGGCCTGGCTGGCGGAGAGCTGGCATATAGACGGCCTGGACTACACCTTTACCCTCTTTGCGGACACGTCCTTCCACGACGGCGAGCCCCTTACCACGGAGGACGTGGCTTTCTCCCTGGACTATTTCCGGGAGTACCCGCCTGTGGCCAACACGCTGGGCGTGGGAGAGGATTTTATCGTGGACCACTATACCATTGTTGACAGCCGCACCATCACCATCACGGTCAAACAGGCGGCGGCGGACACGCTGTCCAACCTGGGCTCCTTTGTTGTCATCCCGAAGCACATCTGGGAACATGTGGAGGACCCCTACGCCTTTACGGATGAGGCCTGCCGCATAGGCAGCGGGGCCTATCAATGCGGCGCATACGACCCGGCCTCCGGCAGCTACGAGTTCATTGCCTTTGACGGGTGGGTCAACGGGAGGCCCGCCGCAGGCCGCGTCCTCTTCGTCCCTGTCAGCGACGGGCTCCTGGCCTTTGAAAACGGCGAAATTGATATCACGTCCCTGCCTGTGGATCTGGCGGACACCTATAAAAATGACCCGTCCATTGGCCTGGTGGAGAAGGCCGGCGACATGGGGTACAAAATGCTCATCAACTTTGAGGCATGTCCCGCGTTTCTGGACCTGGAGCTGCGCCAGGCCATCTACGCCGCCCTGGACCGGCAGTCCATTGTGGACAGCGTGTTCCGGGGCGCCGGCAGCGTGGGCAGCGCCGGATATGTCCCCGTCAGCAGCCTGTTCTATAACGAGAACGTCCTGCAATACCCCTATGATCCGGATGCGGCCCGGTCCGTGCTGGAGGGGCGGGACTTCCAGGTCAAAATCCTGGTTGACGACAGCGGGGACAGCATCAGCATCGCGGAGATTGTGCGCAACAACCTGACCGCCGCGGGCATGACTGTGGAGGTGGAGGCCGTGGACTCCGCCAGCCGGGACGAGCGGGTCAACAGGGGGGCGTATGAGTTCGCCATCGTGGGGAACGGCGGCTGGGGCAACAACCCGCCCACCTATATGCGCACCCTCTTTTCCGACCGCTCCAAGTACAGCGGAACCAACCCCCACTCCATGGGGCCCAGAGGCTACAGCAACGAGGAAATGACCCGGCTGGCCGAGGAGCAGATGCTGGAGACGGACTTTGACGCGCGGATGGAGATGTTCAAGGAGCTGGAATATTTGGTAAGCCAGGAGATCCCCCTCTTCGTCCTGGGCAACGCGTCCTCCTACTCCATGTACCGCAAGGACTACTACGACGGCTGGATGAAAACCTACGCCTACCAGCAGGCCGAACAGAACCGGCTCTCCTTTATGGACCGCTGACGGCATATGGCGGAGGGAACTATGCGGAAGAAGACGGCGCTGCTGCTCTGCTCCTTTATGGTGATATACCTCATCAACTTTACAATCCCCCGGCTCATGCCCGGGGACCCCTTCGACTACGAGGGAGCCGCCGCCGGGGAGGAGAGCACCACGGAAATGCCGGAGGAGTATAAGGAGTACCTTCGGGCCTACTACGGCTTGGACAAGCCCTTTGGCGTCCAGCTGGCCGCGTCCATCCAGCGGAACTTGGGCGGCGACCTGGGGAGCAGCATCCACTACCGGCGCCCTGTGGCGGAGATCCTCCTGGAGCGCCTGCCGTGGACGGCGCTGCTCATGGGCGCGTCCCTGGCGCTAAGCCTGCTGGCCGGGACCGCCCTGGCCCTCCTGTGCGTCCGGCACAGAGGCGCGGACCGCGTCCTCTTCGGCCTCCTCTCCGTTCTGGCGGAAATACCGGCCTTCCTGGTGGGACTGCTGCTGCTGTTTCTGGTGGCGGCGCGGGTGGAGTGGCTCCCCCTCTCCGGGGCGGAGACGGCCTTCGCCGTCTATGGGAGCGGCTGGGAGCGGGCCGGGGATGTGCTGCTCCACGCGCTGCTGCCCACCGTCACGCTGGCGGCCGTCACAGCGCCGGGGTTCTATTTCACCGCCCGGGCCAGCTTCTTGAGCGTGCTTGAGCAGCCCTATGTGCTGGGCGCTAAGGCGAAGGGACTGCGAGAGGGGCGCATCCGCTGGCGGTACGTCTTCGCCAACGCGCTGGCGCCCATTGTGGTCCGGTTTTTCCTGAGCGTGGGCGGCGCTGTGGGCGGGACGCTGCTGGTGGAAAACGTGTTTGCCTACCCCGGCCTGGGCACAGTCATGCGGGAGGCGGTGAAGTACCGGGACTACCCCCTGATTCAGGGCGTATTTCTCCTCTCCTCCGTGGTGGTCCTGCTGAGCCTCTTTGCCGCCAATTTGCTCAACGGGCTGGACAACAGCCGGAAGGGGGGCCGCCTGTGAAAAGGATTGCCGTCCTCTGCGGCGTGTTCTCCCTCATCTTCTGTGTGTTCCTGTATGGCGCGGTATGCTATCCCCACAGCGGGGAGCTGCCCTCGGCCGCCTCCCTGGAGGCCCCCTCTGCGGCGCACTGGCTGGGCGCGGACAACCTGGGCGTGGATATATACGCCCAAATTTCCCGGGGGTTTTTCCACAGCATCCTCATTGGCCTGTGTACTGCCCTGGCCGCTTTCCTGCTGGGCGGCATTCTGGGCGTGTGCGCCGGGTATCTGGGCGGATGGGCCGACCTGGCGGTGGAATTTTTCATCAACGTGTTCCTCTCTATGCCGCAGCTCCCGGTGATGATCGCCGCCGGGGCGTTCTGGGGGCAGAGCCGGCTGAACATTATCTGCATCATCGCCGCCTTTTCCTGGGCCCCTATCGCCAAGCAGGTCCGCGCCCGGACCATGGCCATCCGGAATACGGAATACCTAATTCTGGCCAGGAGCTACGGCGGCGGGCTGTGGTACCTCTTTCAGGTCCATATGAGCAGGGACATTATGCCGCTGCTGGCGGTGGGGGGGATGGGCGTCATCGGGAAGGCCATCGTCCAGGAGGCGTCCCTAGCCTTTCTGGGACTCAGCGACCCCCTGGCCAAATCCTGGGGGCTGCTGATCGCCCGCTGCACCAGCTTTCAGGGGATCTACTTCACGCCGTTTTGGAAGTGGTGGCTGCTGCCGCCGGTGCTCTCCCTGGTGGTCTCCGTGGCGGTGCTGCGGATGCTGGCCCGGGCGCTGGAGCGCAAACTGCTGTTTGATACATGAGAAGGGAGATGAACCGCCATGCCGCCGCTGCTGGAGGTGCGGAATCTGTCCGTATCCTACAAGGACTTCCGCCTGCACCCCCTGTCATTCACCATGGACCGGGGGGAGATCACCGCTGTCGTGGGGGAATCGGGCAGCGGAAAAACTACGCTGCTCAGGGCCATCGCGGGTCTCGCCGCCGAAGGGGCGGAGACAGCCGGGCAGGTGCTGCTGGAGGGCGTGGACTTCCTCGCCCTGCCGGAGCGGAAGCGCCGCCCCCTCCGGATGCACACGCTCTCTGTGGCCTTTCAGAACTCGGCGGCGTGGCTGAACCCTTCGGCGGCCCTGCGGGAACAGCTGCGGGAGGTCCTCAGCCGCAAATACCCGCCAGGGGAGCACCCGGAGCGCATGGCCGCCCTGATGGAGGCCGTGGGACTGGACCCGGAGGACCTGGGGCGGTATCCGCGGGAGCTCTCCGGCGGGATGACCCAGAAATTCCTCCTGGCCACGGCCATTGCCCTGGACCCGGCCCTGGTGCTGCTGGACGAACCCACTAGCGCCCTGGACGCCGCCTCTCGGGAGGGCTTTCTCGCCCTCATCCGGAAGCTGAACCGGGAGAAGGGGACGGCGTTTTTCATCATCACCCACGACCTGAAGCTGGCCGCCAGCCTGAGCACGAAGCTGATGGTGCTCTACAACGGCCACGTGGAGGAGACGGGCCCCACCGGAGAGGTCCTCAGCTTCCCCCGGCACCCCTATACCCGGGGGCTCATAAACGCGTCGGCCAGCCTGAACCTGGTCAAGGACGTTTGGGGCATCCGCCCGCCCGCCGCCGGGACCTCCCCCCACCACCACGGCTGCCCCTTCTGGGGCCGGTGTACCCAGAGCATACCGCTCTGCGCCGGAAACGCGCCGGAGCTGCTGGACTGCGGCGGCGGAAGACAGGTGGCCTGCAACCGGGGCGGCATTGTGACCCTGCTGGAGGGGAACGGGCTCGTCAAGTCCTTTGGCCGCAGGGAACTACTGAGAGGGGCCAGCCTCAGTGTGCGCAGCGGCGAGGTGGTGGCGCTGGTGGGCCGCTCCGGCGCGGGGAAGTCCACCCTGGCCCGCGTCCTCGGCGGGTATCTGAGAGATTTTGACGCCGGAGAACTGCTCTTCGAGGGGGAGCCCGCAGACTTCGGGGCGCTGCACCGCCGGGAGGGGGGCCTGCAAATGGTCTTTCAGGAC
The DNA here is from genome assembly GCA_949739085.1 of uncultured Eubacteriales bacterium. The sequence continues at coordinate 23,734 of CATIYU010000403.1, forward strand.
AGCGAAACCGCCCTGAACCCCCATATGACGGTCCTCCAGGCCGTCGCGGAGCCCAGGCGTCTGGCCCGGCTGGAGAGGGCGGAGGAAGAGGCGGAGCGGGCCCTCGCGGACGTAGGGCTGTCCCTGCTGGACCAAAAAATAAAGACCCTCTCCGGCGGCCAGAAGCAGCGGGTCTCCCTGGCCAGGGCCCTTACCATGCATCCCGCCGTGCTGCTGGCGGACGAGCCCGCCTCCATGCTGGACCCCTCCGGCAAGGCCAATCTCCTCCGGCTGCTGAAGGGCCTGCAAAACAGCCGGGGGTTCAGTATGCTGCTCATTACCCACGACCTGGAGAGCGCGATTAAAACCGCGGACCGGTGCTTCCTCCTCCGGGACGGTCAATTGGAGCAGCTGGCGGTTTCCGACTATGTGACAACGTCAATTGAGACAATATTTTCTGCGTAAAGGAGTATAGCTGTTATGGATAAAAAAGCCCTTTGGGAGAAGGCGGCGGCTTTCCACGGGCACACGTGCGGCGGCCTGACCATCGGCTACAGGGCCGCGCTGTACGCTATGGAGCTGCTGGAACTGGATTTCTCCGAGGATGAGGACGTGGTGTGCATCACGGAGAACGACGCCTGCGGCGTGGACGCCATTCAGGCGGTGCTGGGGTGCAGCGTCGGAAAGGGGAACCTGCTGTTCCATATGACGGGGAAGCAGGCGTTCTCCTTCTACAACCGGACCACGGGGAAGTCCGTGCGGCTGGTGCTGAAGCCCAAGCCCCGGGAGATGAGCCGGGAGGACTCCTTCGCGTACTACCAGAGCTGCCCTCAGGAGGAGATGTTCGACGTAAAGGAGACGGCGCTCCGGCTCCCCGAACGCGCCCGTCTCTTCGACGCGTATGTCTGCGAGTGCTGCGGCGAGACCACCGGCGCCAACTGGATCCGGCTCTCCGGCGGCAAAAAGGTGTGCGTGGACTGTTACCGGCCGTACAACAGATTTGATGTATAGCGGCCGCCAAAAGCCAGGCTGGGAGTTCAAAAAACTCCCAGCCTGGCGGCTTTATTGGCAATCTTCGGATGGCCGGCGCACGGAACCGGCTATGCGCCCCGTCCCAGGGCAAACGCCTTCTTGTTCAGCTCCAGGAACTTGGGCGGCACGCTCTGTTCCACTGCCGCCAGCCATTCCGCCTCCGTGAAATCAAACCACTGGGAGAGACGGCCCAGCAGCACGATGTTCACCGCCTTGCTGCTGCCCGCCTGCTCCGCCAGGGAGAGGGCGTCCAGAGCGTCCAGGCTGACGCCCGCGTCCCGGATGCTCTGCTCCAGGTTCTGCGGGTACTCCGCCGCGCCGGTGACGACCGGCATGGGGTTGATCCGCTGGGTGTTGGCAATCATCCTGCCGCCGGGCTTCAGATACTCCATCCAGCGGGCGGCCTCCAGCAGCTCAAAGGAGAGGATGATATCCGCCTGACCCTTGTCAACGACGGGGGAATAGACCTTCCCGCCCCAGCGGACGTACGTCACTACGCTGCCGCCCCGCTGGCTCATGCCGTGGACCTCGCTGACCTTCACATCATAGCCCTTGTCCAGCAGCAGGCGGCCCAGCAGCTTGCTGGCCAGGAGAGTGCCCTGACCGCCCACGCCCACAATCATCATGCTTTTCGTCTCCATGCTCACGCCTCCTTTTCTCCGCCCAGCGCGCCGAATTTGCACAGCTGCGCACATATGCCGCAGCCGGTGCAGAGGGTGTTGTCCAGCTTCACCCGGCCTCCGTCCATGCTGATGGCGGGGCAGCCGGTCTGCATACAGGCCCGGCAGCCCGCGCAGTCCTCCGGGGCCACCGCGATGGGGCCGGGGTGCTTGACGTACTTCAGCAGCGCACAGGGCCGCCGGGAGATGATGACCGACGGCTCCGCCGCCGCCAGCTCCTCCTTTACCGCCGCGTCGCAGGCCGCCAGGTCGTAGGGGTCCACCACCCGCACCCGCTTCACGCCCACGGCCCGGCAGAGCTGCTCCAGGTCGCTTTTCGCGCAGGGGGCGCCCTTGAGGTTAAAGCCGGTGGTGGGGTTCTGCTGGTGGCCGGTCATGCCGGTGATGGAGTTGTCCAGGATGATGACCGTGGAGTTGGACTCGTTGTAGGCCGCGTTGATGAGGCCCGTGACGCCGGAGTGCATGAAGGTGGAGTCGCCGATCACCGCCACGCTCCGCCCGCCCCCGGCCTTGTTGAAGCCGTGGAGGCCGGAGATGGACGCGCCCATACAGATGGTGGTGTCCATGGCCCCCAGAGGCGCCGCCGCGCCCAGGGTGTAGCAGCCGATATCCCCCAGGACCGTCAGCTTGTTCTTTTTCAGGGTGTAGAAGAGGCCCCGGTGGGGGCATCCGGCGCACATCACCGGCGGCCGGGCGGGGACGTCCTCCTCCAGCTTTTTCCCGGCGGGATGCTGCCGGGTGAGCTCGTAGGCCACCTTATTGGGGCTCAGTTCACCGGTAACAGGGAAATTGGCCTCCCCCGCCAGGGCCAGGCCCAAGCTCCGGCAGTAGTCCTCAAGGAAGCTGTCCAGCTCCTCCACCACCACCAGCAGGCTCACGCTCTTGGCAAACGTCAGGATTTTCTTCTCCGGCAGGGGCCAGACCATGCCCAGCTTCAGGACGGGGTATGTATCGCCGCAGGCCTCCTTTACGTACTGGTAGCTGGTGGAGGAGGTGATAATGCCCAGCTTGTAGTCTTTTCCCGGCTCAATGCGGTTGACGGAGGCGTGCTCCGCCCACTCCGCGATCTTCTCCAGGCGCTCCTCCACAACGGGGTGGCGGCGCTTGGCGTTGCCGGGCATCATGATGTACTTGGCCCCATCCTTCTCATAGGGCTTTTCGGGGGCCTCCTCCCGCTCCCCGGTGTCCACCACGCTCTGGGAGTGGGAGATCCGGGTACACATTTTCAGGAGCACCGGGGTGTCGAAGTGCTCCGAGAGCTCGTAGGCCAGCTTGGTGTAGGCCAGAGCCTCGGCGGAATCGGCGGGCTCCAGCATGGGCAGCTTTGCCGCCTTGGCGTAGTGGCGGGAGGCCTGCTCGTTCTGGGAGGAGTGCATCCCCGCATCGTCGGCCACGGCGATGACCATGCCGCCGTTTACCCCCGTGTAGGAGATGGTGAACAGGGGGTCCGCGGCCACGTTGAGCCCCACGTGCTTCATGCCGCAGAAGCTGCGCCGGCCCGCCAGGGACGCGCC
>CATIYU010000404.1 GCA_949739085.1 uncultured Eubacteriales bacterium
CCCTGGCTCCGGGAGCGGCAGGAGCTGTGCGGCCTGTATCTCTACCTGGTCATGCGGTGCAGCCTGGAAAAGGGAGGATACCGCGCCGCCCGGAAGGGCACGGAGCTGAAGGAGCGGACCGACTTCACTTTTTTGCTGGAGCAGGCCAGGCGGCTCTCCCGGGACTGGTGCGTCCTGGCCGGGCCGGACGGAAGCCGCCGCAGTGAGCCGTACTGGGGGTTTGACACGCACTTCGGCTTCCACCTCTACTATGCCCTCCAGGACCCCGATGTCCTCCAGGGCTATATCTGCACGGGAAACGATTATTCCCTGACCCCCGACTGGAGTCGGGCCTGCGGACAGCTCAACTCTCCGCTGACCAACGAGGGCAATTTGAAGCGCATCCACATTAGGCACTCCGGGTTTCACTTCAGAAAAGCAAAGAAATCTCTGACAGAGGAAGAACCGCAGATGGAAGAAAAGCCTCAAACGGAGGAGGAGCCCCTGGACGAAGAACCGGAAGAACTGGAGACGCCGGACGAGGAAGAAGATTACGGCCTGAGTGTCTACGATGACTGCAACTGGGGGGAGGAGGACGATGACTGGTACTTCCCCTTCCCCAGCGCGGAGGCCTACCAGGAGTTTCAAATGGCCGAGATGGACCAGCGTTCGGAAGAAGGCAGCAGGGCGATGGAGCTGACCCTCCTGGCCGCAGGCTTTGAGGGGTCGGAGGAGTATTGTTCCGCCTGTCAGCGCTTCGCGGAGCTCTTTCGGGCGGCGAGGCCGGAGGTTCTGCGGGACTTCTGTCAGAACCTGGAGGAGATCGTGGACCTGTATCTGGCCGTGAAGGGAATTGCCCCCCTGGCGGACACGGACAAGGCGATGGACGTGTACGGCCGCATCTTTGACGGGGCTCTACGGCAAGCGAAGCGCTATGGGAGGGGCATCCAGTGGAACGATCTGTAGGAGGACTCCGCGACCGCTTCTACCGGGACCTGACCGAGGACTACCTGGAGCGGCAGACCCAATCCTCCCTGTACTGGTTCTTTTGGCGGGAGAGCATGGAGGAGCTGCTGAAAGAGAGCCTCCCCTGCCTTTTGTCCCAAAGCCCCGTTCCTGGAGAGGACCTTTCGGAGCTGCTGGCCCGGGATTTCCCGGACTTCCTGGGGGAGGAGGACCTGTGCCCCAAGCACGGTGCGCGGGTTATAAAACAGCTGAGCGGGGAGATGAAAAAGCACCCGCTGGAGGCTGAGCGCCTGCTGCTGTGGTCCCAGAGCGGGAAAAAACGCTGGGACTTCTGGGAGAAGCTCCAGCTGAACGACGCCG
>CATIYU010000405.1 GCA_949739085.1 uncultured Eubacteriales bacterium
CAGCACGGATCTCAAAACGCTCCAAAACGTCCCGCATGAGCGTTTCAATGTGTTCCGGTGCCTTCTGCATCTGGATCATCCCCGCGTCCAGCCGCGCCAATTTCAGAAGTGTATAGACCACTGCCTCCATTCGCTTGATCTCCCGCAGGGATTTTTCAGAAAAACTGACGGCTGTTTCTGGTTCGCAACTATGGCCGCCAATGATCTCCTGATACATTTTCAAGGCGGAGAGCGGCGTTTTGAGTTGGTGCGAAACATCCGAAATCATCCCCTGCAAAAATTCCTTTGTCTGTTTCTCCTTTTCCGCATGAGCGGAGAGAATAGCGGACAGCTCGTTCACCTCATGGAACAGACTGTACCAGCCTCCAGTCTGCTCACACTCAATACGGGATGCGGCATTCCCGTCAAGAAATTCCCGGATCGCGCGGCCGGCGCTCTGGATCGCTTTGCGCTGCCTGCGTAAATATAGAAACAGGAGCGTATACGTTGCGGTAAAAGCAAAGAGCAGAATCGCCGCCAGTGAAAACAGAAGCTGATTTCGATAGGCCAAAACCGTTGGAAGCAATGCTATGGAGGCCGCATCATGATAACCGAGCGGAGACAGGGCATGGAAACCGCGCAAGATGTCCTCTTCGCCTTTTTCATCGGTAAAGGCAGAGAGGACAAGCGCATCGCTGTGATTCAGAAGATAACCGGCCACACCATAATCGTGCGCAGTCAGGTCCTCTTGGAAATGTTTTGCCAGGACAGAGGAAGTCCCAAAAGCGAGCAAAAGAGACAGGATGCACACAATGGCGGTTCCGAGCAACAGCGTTTTGGCTTCTTTTTCTAACTTCCACATGGCATTTCCTCACTCCACAACCCACTTATATCCGATTCCGCGTTCTGTCAGCAGATATTTCGGAGTATTTGGCGTTTCCTCGATCTTATTTCGCAGACGGCGGATATAGACGGACAGAGTGTTGTCGTCCACATAATTGCCGGCCCCATCCCACAAGCTGTCTAAAATGGTTTCCCTTGTCAACAGATGGTTTGGATTCCGCATCAGCAGACAAAGCAGTTTGTATTCAACCAAAGGGAGCGAAAGCAAATTGCCATTTTTCCAAACAAGCCGTTCTATAAGATCTACCTTGATCCCATTTGCATCCAAAAGCATTGATTTTGAAAATCCAGCCGAG
>CATIYU010000406.1 GCA_949739085.1 uncultured Eubacteriales bacterium
CACTGTACGATATACCATCGTCTGAGTGTGGGATACCAAACTGGTATCCCCCCACTTTTGCTCTCTGGAACACCGTCATCTAAGTGGGGTGGCTCAGTTTGAGCCACCCCACTTTTCGAGAGTGGAACTACAACTGAAAACCTGTTCAATCTGTCAGCGTGGCGGCTGTGGATGTTCTTGACAGCTGTCACGGGATCGCTATACTCCAGCGCCGTGCCGATCTGCTCTCTGGTAAAGAAAAGCTCACCATCACAGGAAGCACGGTAGATGGAACACTTTCGTCCAAAATATTTGCGAAAACCACCGGATTCCCGCGACGGCCCGGAAAACCAGGCCGTTTCGGCTGGTAGCCAACCAGCCATCATCAGGCGGGCAAAGAAGGGAGAAAGAAAGCGGCAGAAATCAAATGGAAACATAGGCCGAATGACCGCTTCCCCATTTGACGCAGACGCTGGGGCTGCTCAGGTTGCCGATAATGGTCACACCGTCAGAACAGTGGGCGAAATGGCGACCATCATCACCATGGTGAAACCGGACGCTGGTTCCGGCCTTGGAAGCAATAGCGGAAACCCGCTGTTTGAAAGTCTCAAATGCCATAGCAGAAAACTCCTTTATGTATGGGTGTGGTGTGAAATGCGGCTATCCGCAGACGGCTGGAAACCAGCCGTTTCGCCGTCATTACGGCTCATCAGTGCGGCTTCGTGTACGACTCTACAACGCACATACCCATGGGATTCGGAGGGAATTTGTCAGCATACTTCCATGCTTCCTCGGGGCTGTCGAAAACCCCAACCTCGTCATCGCCAACGAACAGGTGATAGCTGTACATATTGCACCTCCTTCATAGGCAGATTGTCCGGGCAGAAGAAAACCGCTGACAAACCCGATGGGTCATCAGCGGCTCTTCAAAACCCGATATTCAGTTGTCATGGGGAATCAGCCGTTCTCCCGCTTGGTCTTATACTCCAGCTCGTAGGACTTGCCGGTGACGATGCGGTGGCAGACCTCCATCACATAACCCCGGAAATTCCGGTGGTTGGCGCAGGATACGGTCAGGGCTTTGCGGTTCTTCTTGCTATACACGGACAGCAGGAAGTTGACATCGTGGGAAGTGGCCTTATAGCCGTCGCCGACCATAGCGGTGACGACCATCTGGAGA
>CATIYU010000407.1 GCA_949739085.1 uncultured Eubacteriales bacterium
ACTGGGAGCGCCGCTCCGCGCCGTTGCGGGTCACCCCTTGAGCCCCAGCCGCGCCGCCGCCTCCTCCCGCATCTTGTACTTGAGGATTTTCCCCGCCGCGTTCATGGGGAACGCCTCCACGAACTCCACGTACCGGGGGACCTTGTGCTTGGCCATGTGGGAGAGGACGAAGTCCCTCAGCTCCTGCCCGGTCATGGCCTCCCCCTCCTTGAGGATGACGCAGGCCATGATCTCCTCGCCGTACTGCTCGTCCGGCACGCCGATGACCTGCACGTCCCGCACCTTGGGGTTGGTGTAGATAAACTCCTCGATCTCCCGGGGGTAGATGTTCTCGCCCCCCCGGATAATCATGTCCTTCAGCCGCCCGGTGACCCGGAAGTTCCCCTGCTCATCCTGGCAGCAGAGGTCCCCGGAGTGGAGCCAGCCCTGTGCGTCGATGGCCCCGGCGGTTGCGCCGGGCATTTTATAGTAGCCCTTCATAATGTTGTAGCCCCGCGCCACAAATTCGCCGCTGACCCCGGCGGGGCACTCCTCGCCGGTGTCCGGGTCGATGATTTTACACTCCACGTTGGCGAACCGCCTGCCCACGGTCTCCGTGCGCACGTCCAGGGGGTCGTCAAAGCTGCTCATGGTGCAGCCCGGGGAGGCCTCCGTCTGGCCAAAGACGGAGATGATCTGCGTCATGTGCATCACGTCCGCCGCCTTGCGCATGAGCTCCGGCGGGCAGTTAGCCCCGGCCATGATGCCGGTGCGGACGTGGGAGAAGTCCGTCTTGGCGAAGTCGGCGTGGTTCATCATGGCGATGAACATGGTGGGCACGCCGTTGAAGGCGGTGATCCGCTCCTGGTGGATGCAGGCCAGGGCGGGCTTGGGGGAGAAGTAGGGGAGGGGGCACATGGTGGCCCCGTGGGTCATGGAGGCGGTCATGGACAGCACCATGCCGAAGCAGTGGAACATAGGCACCTGAATCATCATCCGGTCCGCTGTGGAGAGGTCCATGTGGTCGCCGATATACTTGCCGTTGTTGACCACGTTGTAGTGGGTGAGCATGACCCCCTTGGGGAACCCGGTGGTACCGGAGGTGTACTGCATGTTAGCCACGTCGTGAATCTTCACGTTGGCGGCCCGGCGGCGGACC
>CATIYU010000408.1 GCA_949739085.1 uncultured Eubacteriales bacterium
CCCGCCATATGCGATGGGGAACGCCTGGTAGCCGGCGTGGCCGGGGACGGCTCGGACCACCGCCGGACCGCCCAGGCCGCACGGCGGATCCGGCAGGTTCTGGAGGAGATGAACGGATGAAACTGGTGATTGGAAGCCGGGAGAGCCGCCTGGCGGTAATCCAGGCGGAGCTGGTGATGGACGCCATCGCCAGGTCGCACCCGGAAATAGAACTGCGGCTACTTACCATGAAAACCACGGGGGACCGGATTCTGGACAGGCCCCTGGACCAAATCGGCGGCAAGGGCCTCTTTGTGCGGGAGCTGGACGCCGCCCTCCGGGACGGCCGGGCGGACCTCTCAGTCCACAGCTGCAAGGACCTCCCCATGGACCTCCCGCCGGAACTACCCCTGGCGGCGTTCACCCACCGGGAGGACCCCCGGGACGCGCTGGTGCTGCCCCTGGGCGAGACGGCGCTGCGCGGGCCTATTGGCTGTTCCAGCCTGCGGCGGCGCTTGCAGCTGAGGAACCTGTTTCCGGATATAGAGACCGTCCCCGTCCGGGGCAATGTGCTCACCCGCCTGGAGAAGCTGGACGGCGGGGAGTACGGAGCCCTGGTCCTGGCGGCGGCTGGATTGAAACGACTGGGGCTGGGGGGCCGGATCAGCCGCTATTTTTCGGTAGAAGAAATTCTCCCTGCCGCCGGGCAGGGTATTCTGGCGGTCCAGCGCCGCGCCGGACTGGATGCTTCGGTCCTGGAGTGCCTCCGAGACCGGGACGCGGAGGACTGCGCCCTGGCGGAGCGGGCCTTTGTCCGGGCCCTGGACGGCGGCTGCTCCTCCCCGGTGGCGGCTCACGCGGTGGCAAAAGGCGGCGGCATCACCATCACTGGACTGTACGCGGACAGGGCGGAGCGCCTGAGCCGGGACGCCATCAGCGGCCCCCGCTCCCAGGGGGGGGAGCTGGCCCGGGAGCTGGCCCGTAGAATGAAGGAGGCGGCGGTATGCCGGGAATCGTGACGTTGGTGGGGGCTGGCCCCGGAGACCCGGGGCTGCTGACCGTAAAGGGCCGGGACGCGCTGGCGGCGGCGGACACGGTGGTGTTTGACCGGCTGGTGAGCCCCGCCGTGCTGTCGCTGATTCCGGCGGAGGCCCGGCGGATTGGCGTGGGGAAATCCGCCTCCAACCACCCGGTCCCACAGGATGAGATTAACCGCATTCTGCTGGCGGAGGCCCAGGCGGGCCGGAATGTGGTGCGGCTGAAAGGTGGGGACCCCTTTGTCTTTGGCCGGGGTGGAGAGGAGCTGGAGTTTCTGTTCCAAAACGGAGTGGAGTTCGTGGAAATTCCCGGCGTCACTTCCGCTGTTGCGGCGGCGGCCTACGGCGGGATTCCCGTGACCCACCGGGACTACAGCTCCTCCCTCCACATCATCACCGGCCATGCCCGGGCGGGCGGGGAGCTGGCCCTGGACTTCCAGGTCTTGGCCCGGCTGGGCGGCACGCTGGTATTCCTCATGGGCGTGGCGGCTCTGCCCGCCATCACAGAGGGCCTTCTGAACGGGGGGATGGACGCCGCCACCCCTGCCGCCATTGTGGAAAACGGCACCATGCCCTTCCAGCGGCGGTGCTCCGCCACATTGGGGACGCTGTGCGCCAGCGCGGAGAAGATGGGCGTCCAGAGCCCCGCCGTGCTGGTGGTGGGGGGCGTGTGCGCCCTGGCGGAGAAGCTCTGCTGGTTTGAGCGGCTGCCCCTCCACGGAAAACGAATTCTGGTGACCCGCCCCAGGGGCCGGTCCGGAACCCTGGCGGACAAGCTGCGGGCGCTGGGGGCGGATGTGGCGGAATACCCCTGCATCGAGACGGTCCCCATCGTTCCCTGTCCCGCCCTGGATATGGCGTTGGAGGACTTGGCGTCCTACGGGTGGCTGGCCTTTACCAGCGCCGCTGGGGTGGAGGCGTTCTGGGCTGGCCTGGAGCGGCGGGGGCTGGACGCCCGGGCTTTGGGCGGTGTGAAGCTGGCGGCCATCGGCACCGGCACCGCCGCCGCGCTGAACTCCCGGGGGCTGGCCCCCGATCTGGTTCCGGCGGTATATGGCGCCGCCCACCTGGGCCGCGCCCTGGCCGGTGCGGACGGCGGGAAAATTCTGCTGCTGCGGGCGGAGATGGGCTCCCCCGCTCTGACAGACGCTCTAACAGAGGCAGGCCGGGCTTTTTCCAGCATTGCCGTTTACCGCACGGCCTGCGATAATCCCCCCTCCCAGGAGCTGCGGGAGGAAGTGGAGAGCGGTAAAACCAGCGCGGTCACCTTCACCTCTGCCTCTACGGTCAAGGGGTTTGTCTCCGCCGTGGGCGCGGACGCGGATTTCTCCAGGATCACCGGCCTCTGCATTGGAGAGCAGACCGCCAGAGAGGCGCGGAAATACGGCATCCCCGTCCAGGCGGCGGAACGGGCCGCCATCGACGCGCTGGTGGAGCTGGCAGTAAAAGAGAGGTAAAGAGTATGGATATTGGGGAGAAGCTGTATACCGCCGCCCGGCAGGTACAGAATGACCGGACTGTTTCGCCTTTTATAGAGGCTGGCGGCGTAGCTGCCGCAGTGCTGACAAAGGCGGGAAATATCTACCTGGGGGTGTGCATAGATACGGCTGCATCCCTGGGCATGTGCGCGGAGCGCAGCGCCATTGCCAATATGATTACCAACGGCGAGAGCCAGATTGAGAAGGTGGCGGCGGTCATGCCGGACGGGACTGTGGGGCCGCCCTGCTGCGCCTGCCGGGAGCTCATGATGCAGCTGGACCGCGACAGCGGCGATATTGAAATTTTGCTGGACTATGCCAGCAGAAGGACTGTCCGCCTCCGGGAGCTAGTTCCCCACTGGTGGGGCGGCAGCCGGTTTGCCGGATAAACAACCTCATTTGTGGAAGGAGACCCTCTTATGGAACTGACCAACCGCCCCCGCCGCCTGCGGCGGACGGATGCCATCCGCCGCCTGAACCGGGAAACCCGGCTGAGTCCGGACGCCCTTATCTACCCCATCTTTGTGGACGAGACCCTCTCCGGCGTCCGGCCCATCCCCAGCCTGCCAGGTCAGAACCACTACGGCCTGGACAGCGTCTGCTGGGCGGTGGAGGAGTGTCTGGAACACGGGGTACGCCACTGTATCCTCTTCGGACTCCCGGCCCGCAAGGACGCCCGCGGCTCCTCCGCCTGGGCGGAGCGGGGCGTAATCCAGGAGGCCGTCCGGGCCATCAAGGCGAAGCATCCGGATGTTACCGTCATCACCGACGTATGTATGTGCGAGTACACGGACCACGGCCACTGCGGCATCCTCTGCGGCCAGGACGTGGACAACGACCAGACCCTGGACGTCCTCTCCCGGATTGCCGTCAGCCACGCCGCCGCCGGGGCGGACATGGTGGCCCCCTCGGATATGATGGACGGTCATGTGGCCGTTTTGCGGAAGGCGCTGGATGAAAACGGCTTCCAGAATACCGCTATTTTGGCCTACTCCGCCAAGTACGCATCCGCTTTCTACGGACCTTTCCGGGCCGCCGCAGGGTCGGCTCCCTCCTTCGGGGACCGGAAGGGCTATCAGATGGACCCCCACAACCGGAAGGAGGC
>CATIYU010000409.1 GCA_949739085.1 uncultured Eubacteriales bacterium
ACCTGAATACCGCCAGAGCCTGCTATGACTTTGAACGGGCGGATCGCTGGCCTGTGTTTGGGGTTTGATATGCAGTCCTGAAATCAAGTGATTGTAAAATAACGGCCCCGCAGACCAGCGTGACAAATGAGCAAAGGAACCGACAGACCATGCCAATGAAGTCTGCCGGTTCCTTTTATTTTGAAAAAGGACTGGTGATTTATGGATTACAAGCAATTAAAGCAGCTGCTCTCCCAGCATGAGCGGGAGCACCCTGAAACCCATCTGACCGCCTGCATCACATTTGCCTCGTTCGGCCCCAACGCAAAAGAGGATCATCCCTGGAGCAGCCGGACCTATGTTATTTCCAGTGACAACAAGGCGTTCCAGCCCGACAAAAGCGGTTATTCCATTTTGGGCAAGTGCTTGGACGGCACTGATCCCTTCCTCCGGTTGGACGTGCTTATGAAAGAGGAGCATGGCGGCAAGGATGGCTGGATCGTGGAGGACTGCGGCATCGCCGGCTATCTGCTGATCGAGTGCAGCGACTGCACCATTTCGGCTCCGAAGCTGTTCTACACCTACTACGGTGCGCTGGACGATATGCTGTCCCGGCTGGCTGAGATAGGTGAACTTGACGCCAGCCAGCTGAAAGCGCGCTTCGCCGCCACGAAAGAAGTGTTTGAGGAAGACCATTATCGAGCCAGCCAGGACTTCGCTTGGCTGGATGATTCAAGTGAAGGCTGGCATTGGAAGCTCCAGCCGGTCTGCATCTATGGGCCGCTGAAGATGGTGATTCCCGAGACGGAGGACACGTCATGGCCTATGTAGGTGCCAATGAACCCTTTGGCAAAACGCAGATATATCTGCCGCAATTTTATTGTATGAGGAGTATGTATGATGGATTTTGAACGATTTGATAAACTGGCCCGTACTGACCGCGTGACCCTGCTCACGGCGCTGGAGCTGCTGTGGCAGAATGGCCGCATGATGATCCAGACTGAGGACGTGTCCGCGCTGATGGCGGACTGCGTGGCCGGTATCGGCGGCTTTTACAAAACGGAAAAGCTCCGCGAGGTCGTGACGGCCTGCAAGGAACTGGCCTCGCTGGAGACGGCGGAGCTGATCCGCTGCCTCCGGTGCAACAGTATGAAAA
>CATIYU010000410.1 GCA_949739085.1 uncultured Eubacteriales bacterium
CACCGTAGCGGCAGTTCATAACACACATATAACATGCCGCGCATTTATCCGCGTTATACTCCACCAGGCCGTTTTCCAAATTTTTCTCCAGGGCCCCGCTCATGCAGGTACTGGCGCAGTCGGGCGTGTCGCAGTGGCGGCAGAAGATGGGGCTGTAGCCCCCCTGGCCGTCGGAGAGGATGCGGTTGCGGGACTGGGTGGCCGGGTCCGTCAGGTCCAGGGTGTAGATGGTCTGGCGCAGCTCGTCCAGACTGCCCCGGCGGGGCGTCAAATCCTGGTGGGAGGCCATGCAGGCCAGGGTACAGCTCTTGCAGCCGTCGCACTTGGCGGGGTCGATAAAAATACGTTTCATTTTCTTTGGCCTCCCTTAAATATTGAGGGCCCTGCGCTTCTCCTCAATAATGGCCTCCAGCTTGTCTGCGGCGGACTTGCCGTCCGGGTCGATGATGACCCGGCCTCCGGTGAGGCCCACCATGTCCTCGGTGAGCACCTTGGACACCAGCTTGCTGCCGGTGACGAAGGGCGGCACGCCTAGGTGTAGGGGCAGTCCCAGAGCCAGGGCGAAGGCACCGTCGGCAAGAGCCTGCTCCTCCAGCCACTGGGCGGCGGAGAGGACCAAGGGCAGCTGGGGCAGGTCCACGCCCAGCTCCTCTGCGATCTCGGTGGCGACAATTTCCAGCCGTCCAATGGCCAGGCACGGACCGAAGTTCAGCACCGGCGGGATGCCCAGCTCCTCGCAGACCGCCTTGAGGTTGGGACCGGCCAGTGCGGCGGCCTCGGGGGTCATGAGACCGATGTTCTCCAGCCCGCCGGAAGAGCACCCGGCAGTGAGTACCAGAATGTCTTTGGCAATGAGCTCCTTTGTGAGGGAGGCGGTGAGAGTGTCGTGTCCGTAGGCCACGCTGGAGCAGCCGACGACTCCGGCCAGACCCTTGATTTTACCGGCGGCAATGAGGTCGATAAGGGGCTTCCAGCTGCCGCCCAGGAACTCTTTGAGACTCCCCTCGCTGATGCCGGTGAGGGTGTTTTTGTTGCCATGCTCTTGGAAGAGGTTCATGGGCACGCTGCCCCGGCGCTCCTTGTAGGCGGCGACGATTTC
>CATIYU010000411.1 GCA_949739085.1 uncultured Eubacteriales bacterium
GAGCTATTTTGCCGAGAGCCTGACAAAAATGTTTGGAAAAAATCATCAGTTACCCCCGAAGGAGGACGGCATATCGTGAGCAAGAAAGAAAAGAACGCCCCCATGGAGGAGCAGGAGAACCGGGAGCAGCCCGCCCCCCAGGAGGAGCAGGCGGCCTTTACCGTTACCCAGGAGCAGATGGAGCAGATGGAACAGCTGGCGGGCCAGCTGGCGGCCCTCAACGACCGGCACCTGCGGCTGGCGGCGGAGTACGACAACTACCGCAAGCGCACCACCAAGGAGAAGGAGTCCACCTACCAGGAGGCGAAAACCGACACCATTTCCAAGTTCCTGGAGGTGTATGACAACCTGGAGCGGGCGGCGAACCAGGCCGGGGACGAGGACAACGTCCACAAAAAGGGCATGGTGATGATTTTCCACCAGCTGGAAGCCGTGCTGGAGAAGCTGGGCGTAACGGTGGAGGACCCCATGGGACAGCCCTTTGACCCGGAGAAGCACAGCGCGGTCATGCATGTGGACAGCGAGGAGCTGGGGGAGGGGATTGTCTCCCAGGTGTTCCAGAAGGGGTTCCTGCTGGGGAAAAAAGTAATCCGGTTCGCCTCGGTACAGGTGGCGAATTGAGATAGATTCAATCTGTTTAACATTATTTTCTATAGATTCAGGAGGACAACAGTATGTCTAAAGTAATTGGTATCGACCTTGGCACCACCAACTCCTGCGTGGCGGTTATGGAGGGCGGCGAGCCCGTCGTCATCGCCAACGCCGAGGGCGGACGGACCACCCCGTCCGTAGTGGCCTTCTCCAAGACCGGCGAGCGCATGGTGGGCCAGACCGCCAAGCGCCAGGCCATCACCAACCCCGACCGCACCATCGCCTCCATCAAGCGGGAGATGGGCTCCGACTACCACGTCACCATCGACGGCAAGAGCCACACCCCCCAGGAGATCAGCGCCGCCATCCTCCAGAAGCTGAAAGCGGACGCGGAGGCCTATCTGGGCTCCCCCGTCACCGAGGCAGTCATCAACGTCCCCGCCTATTTCACCGACTCCCAGCGCCAGGCCATCACCAACCCCGACCGCAC